>NZ_JAEFCE010000018.1:0-81272 GCF_016406055.1 Vibrio sp. IB15 | reverse complement strand
ACGGATTTCTTCAATGAATTTGCTTGCCATTTCCCACCTCCCAAAACTGTTTTTTATACAGTTTATTGGTGTTAGAAGGAGTTTGAGTATGAAAACGGCTTGTTTTATCAGGAGTAGTGGCTCATTTTGTCGGCAGAACAATTAGTAAGTCGTTGTTAATAGGTAAGTTGAAGCAAGAACTCCCCAAGATAACATGCCACGTAAAAAGTGATAACAGGCCGGCTCGTTTTTATGTGAAGGTAAAATAATAAAATTTATGTATATTCTTTATTTTTTAATGGTTTATGTTAGATTGATTGTAAGTTAGGTTGGAGGGAAAACGAGCCGGCCTGTTATTAAAAATGTTAAGTGCCTGGAGAGAAGTCATAAAGTCATGAAATATACTTGCCCTTGCTGTGGATACAAGAGTCTGGATTTAGAGCCACCTGGGACGTTCACAATTTGCGAGGTCTGTGACTGGGAAGATGATTCTGTTCAATTCAATGATCCAGATTATGAGGGGGGTGCAAATGGCTATAGCCTGCGTCAGTCTCAACACAAGTATGCCAATGGGTATAGGACTCAGTACAATAAGCCTGCATTTGAAAAAGACTCAAGTTGGACCTTGTTATCAGAGAAAAGTAACAAAAAGCATCCAACAGACTTTCACGTGGATTCGAGCGGCAATGCAAGCAACACTTAACAAGGCCAGCCAGAGGGACCAAAAAACCGTCGCTTCGCTCTGGTTTTTCGGCCCCTGCTGGCGGCGTTATCTCTAGGTGAATAATGGAAGATTTTCTAAAGCGTATATATTTGCAGCAAGTGAAGGAAGAATGTGAGTTCTGCATGGAAGCAGTTAATAGCATGAATTTGATTCTTGAAAAAAATCAAGAAGGTGACTTTTTTCGTGAAGCGCTAGATTTGGTACATCACGCGGCAGCAGTTTCAAGAATATTTTGGCCCCCAGGATGCCGTGATAAAGCTAAAAAAGCGCGTGCCCAACGTCGAGGGCAGGCTTTAAGAGATGAACTAGGAGTCAAGCAAGGACATCCTATCCAAAAAAGAACATTAAGAGATCACTTTGAACACTTTGATGAAAGGTTAGATGATTGGGCACAGAACAGCAGAAATAAGAATATTGTTGGAAAACTATTCGGTCCAAGAAATGCTGTAGGAGGTGATGGTATAGATGATACAGATATTATTCATCACTATGATCCAGCTACAAAAATATATTCATTTCGCGGTGAGCCGTTCAATATTCAAGAATTGGTAGACGGTTTAACTGATATACATGGTAAAGCCTGTGCATTCATCGAGAAGAGATAACAAGCGGCAGCAGTCGGACTCGGCAAAAGCTGTCACTAAATTTGCTGGCGCAAATTTGGCGTCAGTTTTACCTCGCCGCTGTGCCGGGCGTTATGCAAAGTAAGCTATGAATATCAACTGGAAGATTTTTACATCAGCAAGCTCAACAGCGAAAGCCGACAAAATATTAAATAATGTCGTTACGAAGCTCGAAGTAGATTGCAAGGAAAGGAGTGTGGCGCCTTATCATAAAGGTGGCTATGTCTGCTCGTTCTCAATTGAAGCAAACTCTGAGCCTTGGCTAGACACTGCATACTCAACCATCCAGCTTGGCCAAGTTGTTGGCAGAAGCTGGATTCTTACTGGTAGTATCGAAGAAGAAGTTGATCTTTGGTCAAGTGAATCATGTGTTTCAGGTGTAGATAACATTCACATATACGTTGGTAAAAATGCATAACAAGGCAAGGCAATCTGACGCATTACTCTCCACTTGTTTTTATGCGATAAAATACTCGCATAAAAACAAGTTCCGTTTCATCCGCAGTTGCTTGCGGCGTTAAGCGTACGGAGAGTATGGGTAGGTTTCAATCAGCAGTTCATAATATCGGGCATCATGCTGTCAGTGGTCTCTGCAACATTTTAGCTGAAGGGTATGCTTTCTGTGAACGTGAAGGAAGAGAGGTGCTAAAGATAGATCTCCTTAATTCAAATAGTAACGTTTCAAAAGAGCTCGATAATGAAATAAGACAATTAAGAGAAAAAGCCGTTTCAATTATAACGACCACATCTGGGACTTCCATAAATGACATTCAAGTTGCGGAGTTATCAATTAATTACAGATTTAATGAAGAAGCTTACCAACTTCACAAAGCTCATATGAAAAACATTGGTGTTTGGTACGGCCATGACCCTTTATATGACGCAGTTTTAATTTGCAAACTGAAAAATGGTCGAGTTTCTAAAAGTGAATTTAGCAATAGAAATGTGCCCCAGTACGCTTAACAAAGTTGTAAACGCGGACAAATAACAGTTGGCTTTGTTCGTGCCTCACAAATCTTAGCCAACTACTATTTGCCGGTTACAACGGCGTTATGTTCTTTAGGCTAGGAAGGGCTATGGAAACAGTTAAATTACTAGATTTGGGGTTTTCTACTGCAGATGCAGAATATCCTGAAATCCATCAAGAAGATGGTGATTTACGAGCTGAGTTTAAAGATTGGCAAGAAAAAGCGGTAAAGTTGTATTTTGCCGAACCTGTAGCATTCAAGTGGCAGATGGTGTTTGATTTACTTGAAGGGGAGCGAGATGACTGCTGTTATGAAATATGCTCATCTTTTTGGTTGAAGCAACACGTCGAATCAGAAGTGATTAATCACAACGAAGGTTACAAGCACTTTCGTCTAAATTTTAATGAGTTAGGGCAACTCGATATAATCGCACTAAACATTGTAGTACGAACATAACAAACGTTTAAGGGTTCAAGATACTTTGTCTAATCCCAATCTCGCATGTTGGGACCAATATCTAACGTGCTTTTGTCCAAAGACGTGCTGACGCCGATCTCGGCAAACACGTCTTTGCCCTAAGAGGTGTTTGGTAGTAATTAAACCTTCGTGAGGTCTATTTGGGGAACAAGCTAGAGGTCAACGGCTGCGCGCCCAGTTTCGTAAATTATGGCTGTTCAAGCTACCCTAGGTGTCGTGATACATGCGATTGCTAATGTGCACGTTGTGAGAGAGCGCTTCATATATACCCCCAAATTTAAGATAAAAAAATGCCACCTCAAGAGGTGGCCAAGTAGTCCTACTGATTCAGAGTGTGCAAATGAATGCATATATGACGTTAGTGCAAATTTTGTAAAGCGCAACTACCTAAAGGAGTAATGTTGAAGACGCTCGAAAGGAATCAATTATGCAGGGTATTTGCCCTGTTTCAGAGCTGGATGGAATATGAGGTCATTAATCTGATTTGAGTGTGGTGAACTGTCGTGAGGGACGAACGAGTAGTTATCCATCGCCCAAATCCGACACAGGTGCGCCTTGGCGTTCCCCGTCACAACATTGCTTTAGGTTTACCTGGAAAAAAAGCCACCTCATGAAAGGTGGCGAAGATTGCAGCCAGTGTTTCAGCCCAGGAGTGATTATAAGCTTAGTTGCACATTGTCTAGATTCCAGATATTTACTTGCTCATAATTTGAAGTGGGTCGTAAATGGAGTAGGGCAGTACGGAAACTTTCACAACGAGAAAGTTTTCGTACTGCTAAACCAAATAATTTTTAGGACTGTCAGCAAAGCGATCTGCTGCGTAGATACTGACTACGCGCTTAAGCGAGTTACAGTACTTAAGTTAATTCACACCTTGCTAAGTTAGAAAAAACTCGACTAGAAATTGTCCAAAAATGTGTTTCAAACCATGATGTTCGCAACAATAAAACGGAATGCTTTTTTGGGGATAAACCTTACTTACCTAAACATGAGTATTGAGATGTGGACATTTTGGGGACAGGTGTGGTTCGGTTTCTTTATAAGGCATTGATTTAGATATGTTTGAAGGTTGATGGCTAGTAAGACCACATTATCAATCACTCTAGCCGAATGGGTCAGCGTGACAAAGTATGCTCAAGCTGAACTTTTGCGTAACTCTTCAGACGAGTGAGTGCATACGCACAAACAAAAATGGCGACACAAAAATGTGTCGCCACTTTATCGCCACAAATCGAATGGATGATAAATAAGTCATTGATTTTTAATGAATTATTTAACTAATCGGTATTACTTAGTGTAAGACTCAGCGATGTTGTCGATACGGTCGTTAGCACGATTCGCTTCTTCTTTTGCTGCCATAGCGGCTTCAGAAGCTTCTTGAGCTTTCATTTCTGCTGCTGCTTTATCACTCTTAAGTGCTTCAACTTCACTTGTAAGCTGAGCGACTTGGTTAGTTAGTTGATCCATTTCTGACACTGCAGCTTCTTCTGGCTCTGAAGAACAACCAGCTAGAATGAAAACTGAGGCTGCAGCTGCGATTAACGTCTTATTCATAAGAACTCCTTGCTTATTTACCATCAAAAAATGCGCTATACATTCTTTATCATATAGTCGCTTCATTAATGATTGTAGCGACTAATTTTTTAACTGCAAAAACAATAACTAAAGAAATTGCTAAATTTTTGAGGGAATTAGCTAAGCATCACGTTCTGTCTCACTTATGAGATGGCCGCTTTTGAAGGGCTTTTTCGTCGATTTAATGGGGCTACCCCTTTGCTAGCAACGCATACAATGTTCTAAACAACTTTGTTAGTAGGGATAAATTTTCTGTGATCTCTATCCTTATAAAGCATTTTCGCGGTATCATGTCACGTTAAAATAATTTTATTCAATACCATCATGACTGGAGAGTCCTTTGCACTTTAAAGATTTAGGCTTAGATAACCGCTTACTGAAGAACTTAAAACATTACGACTTTAAGAAAGCGACAGAGATCCAATCGAAAGCGATCCCTGTTGCTATTGCCGGTAAGGATCTATTGGCTTCATCAAAAACGGGTTCAGGCAAGACATTGGCGTTTGTTCTGCCAATGATTCACAAGGCATTAAAAACCAAAGCGTTTTCTGCTCGTGATCCTCGTGGTGTAATTTTGGCTCCTACTCGTGAGCTGGCTAAGCAAGTTTACGGTGAATTACGTAGCATGCTGGGTGGTTTGTCTTACGAAGCGGCGCTTATCCTAGGTGGCGAGAACTTTAACGACCAAGTGAAAGCACTGCGTAAGTATCCTCGTTTTATCGTTGCGACTCCAGGTCGTCTTGCTGACCACCTAGAGCACCGCTCGTTGTTCCTAGATGGTGTTGAAACGCTTATCCTTGATGAAGCAGACCGTATGCTTGATCTAGGCTTTGCTCCTGAACTTCGTCGCATTGCAAACGCTGCGAAGCACCGTCGTCGTCAAACGTTGATGTTCTCTGCAACACTTGATCACGCTGAAGTGAACGATATCGCGAATGAGATGTTAGACGCTCCTAAGCGTATTTCTGTTGGTGTTTCGAATGAGCAGCACCTTGATATCACACAGAAGTTCTACCTTTGTGACCACTTGGACCATAAAGAGGCGATTTTAGACCGCGTTCTGGAAGAGGCTGAGTACCGTCAGGTTATGATCTTCACGGCAACTCGTGCTGACACTGATCGTCTGACCGACAAGCTTAACGAGAAGAAGCTAAAAGCGGTTGCACTGAGTGGTAATCTAAACCAAACGCAACGTAATGCCATCATGAGCCAGTTTGAGCGCGCGGTTTACAAGATCTTGGTAACAACAGACGTTGCTTCACGTGGTATTGATATTCCAAACGTAAGCCACGTTATCAACTTTGATATGCCTAAACACACTGAAGAGTACGTTCACCGTGTTGGTCGTACCGGTCGTGCTGGTAATAAAGGTGATGCAATTTCTTTGGTGGGTCCAAAAGACTGGGACAGCTTCAAGCGTGTTGAGCTTTACCTGCAGCAAGACCTTAACTTCTCTGTTCTTGAAGGGTTAAAAGGCAAGTTCAAAGGCATCAAGCCTCGTAAGCCAGCCTTCAAGAAGGGCGGTCCAGCTAAGAAAGCGGGCAAACCTCAAGCGAAGAAGACAGCGAAGAAGCCAGTTAAACGCGATAAGAGTTTCCACCAAAATGTGGCTGTGGGTGATAGCGTGTTTATCCCTAAGAAAAAAGTTGCGCCAAAAGTGGACGACGAGTAATTTCTTGCGAGTCAAAGCGCCTCTGCTGATAAAATGAATACAAATAAAAACCGCCTATACAGGCGGTTTTTTTGTATCGATGTTTCTCTGCTTTTCCCTAGCCTAACTCAAACTTCGCTCACGACCCGCTTCGAAGAGCTGGGTATAACAGTATTTGAGTACATTGACTTCCGTCGACAACATTGAGTTTGCGATAAAATGTTGATCGCGTTATGGGGCGAATAGTGTCATCCCAGGCAAATTTTACTAGTCAAAGTTAAAGGTCGATAAATTAGTCATGAGAATATGCTCTGCGAGATATTTGTGTACTGCGGTCGTAGGATGAGTTACCCCCCAAAAGACATAATGGTCTGAACCATAGGCCGCACATTCATTGGTAAGGTTATGCTGGTAGAGATAATCGGCCGCAGAGTGACGTTGGATGTCTAAACAGGGTTCAGTTGCGTTTTGGAAACCATGTTGCTGCGGGTTTTCGGTAATGCTATTAAATAGAGTATAAGCATCGAATAGAACGATATTGAGTCCTCTTTGCTTGTAGTAGCTCACCTGTTCTTCGATAAAGAGATTAAACTCGATAATCTTACGTCTTACGAGCTCTGTTTCCGCGTCGCTCGTATACTTAAATTGTGGTGCCTTAGTTGCGTCTGGGAGTGTGAATAGCAAGATGTTTTGAGCGCCAGACCCTGTTAGCCGAATAAGAGCGCTACTAAAATCGGCTTTTACATCGACGACAGAGCGATCGTAATTCATAAAGTCGTTGAGTCCAAACTCTAAAGTAAACAGTGAGTTTTCTGGTTTGTAGTTTTTAGCTGCTTCCATGTATTTTAAGTATGACGTGACTTGATCATATACGCCTTTGAGAACGCCATACTGATTTGTGCCTGCTGCTCCACCAACTGCCCAGTTGTAAAGAGGTATATTTTTCTCTTTTGCCAAGTATTCAGTCCAGACCAAGCCGTTTGAGAAGTGACCTAAGAACCACGAGTTGGGATTTGGAAACACCCACTGCGAGCCGTTGAATAAGTTCCCAGTGTCAGAAAGGCTATCTCCAAATGTAATGATTCGATTAATTTGATTCTCTTGCCGTTCTTCGTCATTAGTCCATATCGAATGGTTGTAGGAGAAGCGACTGTCTGCTGCAAAATACGTGATATCTGCGGCATCATGCTGAAGGTCTAGGGTTTCATCACAACGTTGTTTAATTTCTGATTGCGGAGTTTCACTGAAGAACATGTTTTTGTAAGAGGAGGGTGACCACCAATATCCTTCAATGGTGTAATAATTGTCCTCTTTGTCTCTTGCCCATTTCCAATCCGTCGCGACCGAGTCATTTGATATGTCAGATCGGTACCAGCATCTTACGTATGTTTGTGTATCAAGCATCTGTTCTTGTGTTACTTCGTCGTGCATTGTTGAGTCTAAAGGCATTGATGTCTCTGTCTGAGCTGATGCAATTTGGGGCATCGTCAGCGCAAATACCAAGATCATTTTCTTCATTTTCGAGTACTCATTTAACAAGGGTTGTGTGTTTAATTACTTGATTGTTAATAATTAGAATCAATATCATTTTAAAATGTATCGAGCATTACTCGCTGTTGCGTCAATAACTCATATGAAGCACGTGTAATAAGTGTTACATAGATCCAACTTTCAACGAGTTTACGTTTATTCACTTTTCTGTGGACGCAAGCTCTTACCCGTATTTTTAGTGTTTGACTATTAATATTTGTGTCAATTAATGCTTATTAATCAGTTGCTTATTTTATATTTAGTTTGTTGTGACTTTCGTCGTTCAATGTTAATTGCAATTGTTTATTTCCAGTTCAACATCACAAATCTCGAGCCACTCTTTTTAGTTTTATAAAATTATCACCTACGTTTTTGATACTCATCAGAGGTCTAACTTGTTTAAGGAAAGAGCATTGAAAAAGATATTAATTTGGACAATCGCCTGCCTATCCAGCATGGGGGTTTATGCAGGAACGAGCGCATCGGCGTTGGAAGTCAGTGGATACACTGAAACCAAATATCCCATTGTGTTGGTGCACGGCTTATTTGGGTTCGATACGTTAGCAGGTGTGGATTACTTCTACGGAGTGCCTGAATCCTTAACCAAAGATGGCGCGAGCGTATATGTTGCACAGGTATCAGCGACGAATAGCTCAGAGGTTAGGGGAGAGCAGTTACTGGCTCAGGTCGAGACACTTTTAGCGGCAACAGGGGCAAATAAGGTTAACCTTGTCGGGCACAGTCATGGTGGCCCCACGGCGCGGTATGTGGCCTCAGTGAGACCAGACCTTGTCGCGTCGGTAACGAGTATTGGCGGCGTTCATAAAGGTTCAAAGGTAGCGGATTTAGTTCGTGGAACCGTACCTGAAGGGTCTGTCACCGAGGGAATTGCGGTTAAGTTGGCGGGGGGGTTGACGACACTCATCAATCTATTGTCTGGTGGTTCAGACCTTGAACAAGATGGCTTGGCATCACTAGAAGCGTTGACGACAGAAGGTTCTCTTGCTTTCAATCAATTTTATCCTGAAGGGGTTCCAACCTCTGCATGTGGTGATGGTGAGTGGCAAGCCAGTAACGGCGTTTATTACTACTCATGGACAGGGTCTTCCACTTTTACCAATCTTTTGGACCCGACCGATGCGGCGATGACAGTGCTAGGTTTAGCGTTTAACGAACCAAATGATGGGCTTGTTGGAGCTTGTAGTGCTCACCTAGGTAAAGTGATTGGGGATGATTACAAAATGAATCATCTGGATGAGATTAACGGTTTGCTGGGCATCCATCATTTGTTTGAGACTGACCCGGTAACATTGTATCGCCAGCACGCGAACCGATTGAAGTTGGCAGGCTTGTAGCTTGTCCTAATGATTCGTTAACACGATAAGGAAAATATAATGAATAAGGCCGCCATTTTTTCGATAACCACGATAGCCCTGATGAGTGCAGCGGCGGTCTTTATTTTATATCCAGTGGAAGAGGGCTTGAACCCAAGCGGTGACGAACGACAAAGTATCTCCTCGTTGAAAGTTAGTTCTCAACAAGATACTGATATTGATAGTGCATCGGCCAAAGACACTATGGATTACTTCGTCTCTGGACAAACAGAGCTTACCCTTGAAGATATTCGTAGTAACGTTGCACAGCATCATGCTCAATCACAAGGTGCAATAGTCGACGAGGCCTTGTTTGCCAAGTACCTTGATTACAAATCGGCATTGACGTCATTGGATGTTCAGTTCGACCCCTACTCGCTCTCTGTCGATGATTTGCAACGCTTAAACCTAGCCTTACTCGATCTTCAGGCTCAGTTTTTCAGCCCGAGCGAGATAAGTATTTTATTTACTCACGATAACCAAATGAGGGAAATTGCCCTAGAAAAGCTTCGATTGAAGCAAGAAGGGTTGAATGAGTTGGAGTACCAACAACGGTTAGACTCTTTAATCTCTGAGCAAGCAGACTACGTCCAAACGAGCCACAAGAATCAGGTGTTGCTTCAACAATTATCCAACTCTGAAGGGCTTGATCAGCAAGAGAAATACTTGAAGCGAAATGAACTGGTGGATGAAGATGCCGCGCAAAGGCTTGAAGAGCTCGACCAACAACGAGCGGATTTTGAAGGTGCTTTAGAAATCTACTTAGCGGAACGAAAAGATATTTTAGACGACACTGGGCTATCACAGGCCGAACGACAAGAGACAATTGCGGAGCTCAGAGTTGCCCACTTTCCTTCAAAGCAGATCAGAAGAGTCGAAGCGATAGAACGAATTTGGGATGCAGAGCTTGAGTAGCGAGGGGGATAAGGGCATGTTTTGGGCTACTGTGTGGAATTCTTCATCGAATTGACTCAAATTTTAGTCAGCAAGTAAACGTTGCCTTATTGTGTGAAAGGTAATATATCCGATCAATATCGATACTATTGACTGACTTTAACCCTAAAACTTAGTACAAGTGCTGCATGAATTTGCACGAGTAAACCGGCACAAATCGATTTATTTATTGTGATTAAAGTCATATAAATATGTAAATGATAATTGATCTCATTATCGTTTGGGTGCAGTATACGCGAAATTTATCAAATTAGCGTATGGATTTATTGCATTTATGAAAGCGTTTGTGCTGTTAGCTTTTGTCTTTTTGACGGGGAAGGTCAGTGCTACTGATCACTATTCTTGGTTACGAGATGATTCTCGTAGTGCAAGTAAGGTACTCGACTACCTTGCGGAACAGAATAATAAAACACAGCAATATCAAGACAGCATTCAACCTATAAGCGAGTCTTTAGAAAAAAAATGGCAAGAAAATCGTCCAGATCGAGCTGAAAAACCATGGCAGGAAATCAATGGTTATGAATATGCGATCTTAGAGCATAACGGGAAAAAAGCCTTACTTTCTCGAGAGGTTGGGCATACGGTTACAACGGAATTACTAAACCTTGATGAACGTTCTACTGCACACGACTATTATCAGTTAGCGGCTTGGGAGCTCGATTCTACCAAAACAAAACTAGCGATCGCCGAAGATATAACAGGGTCTGAGCAATACCAAGTAAGCGTGGTTGATCTTCGGACGAAGAGAGTTACGCCAATCGCTCAAAATGTGGATAACTCATTAGGCTGGTCACGTGATGGTCAATCTCTGTTTCTGATCGAACTCGAATCTAAAACGTCGAGACCTTATGCGCTTGTTCAATATTCTCTAGATCAATCATCTCCTATTGTTGTTCTTAGAGAATTAGACTCTTCTTGGTTGCTCTCGTATTACCAGACCAGCGACTCGCAATTTGCTGTTGTTCAGGTCAATAGTGAGAACTCAAGTGAGCAACGATTGTTAGACCTTGGCTCTGGTGAACTGACCGCACCTCTGTTACCTCGTGAACCAGGCATTGAATATTACGTTGATGTTTCTGGCTCTCGTGTATTCATCAACAGCAACCATGAACGCAGTCAATTTGCATTTTACTCTGTACCGCTGAACCAAGCTTCACAAGTAGAACAATGGAATACCCTCTTTGAGCCGGCTGATGAATCCAGAATCAACAACTTCTATTTGTTTGAATCTGGTCCTGTGCTTATTAGCCAGAGTGGGGCAACTCAGTCTTTACACTTCTTTGATAGCAACAACCAATATCGTTTAAGCCAGCCATTAACCGAGGCGGGGCAGGTTGCTTGGGTGAGCCAAGTTGGCGACTACGCGAGTAATAAACTGCACATTAGAAGTATGTCTCTTACCCAACCGGCTAAGTGGGAGCGTTTGAGTACGAAAACTCTGAAACGAACGTTGTTCTCACAAGATCATTACTCCCACTATCACAAGTCTGAGTATCAAACTGAACAAATTACAGTTAACTCTGATGGAAAGATGATCCCTGTGACTCTTGCTTATCGAAAAGACAAGCTTACTAAAAAGACACCTGTGTTTTTGTACGGATATGGGGCCTATGGGATGACGATGAAGCCCTACTTTATGCCACAAATCATTAGCTTACTTGATGAAGGTGTAATTTATGCGATTGCACATGTTCGTGGTGGAGGCTTTTATGGTGATTCTTGGTATCAAGCTGGAAAAGGCATCAATAAAGAAAATGGTATTGCTGATTTCATTGCTACAGCACGGGCATTAAGAACGTATTACCAAGGTACACGATCCATCTACGCGATGGGCGGAAGTGCAGGAGGAACACTCGTTGCTGCCGCTTTGAATCAAGCCCCTGACTTGTTCGATGGCGCGGTGCTTAAAGTGCCGTTTGTCGATATTGTGAATAGCATGTCCGATTCTTCACTACCCCTAACAGCCCAACAATACGGAGAGTGGGGGAACCCTAACATCAAAGATGAATTGAAGGTGATGAAGCAATACGACCCGTACTTGAATCTCCGTAAGCAAGCTTACCCACCCATATTGATACAGATTGGCTTAAATGACCGTCGTGTTCCTTATTGGGAAGGCGCTAAATATTACGCGAAGTTAAATGAGTTAACGACAGGGCATGGGCCTTATCTATTGTCGACAAGCTTTACCCAAGGACATTCGACAGATAGGAGAAAGTCCTTATCTCAACAGGCGTTTGAATACGCATTCCTTTTATCACTTACCTTGAAAGACATTAAAGCGGAGCAGTAAATGAAGCTTTCCCCCCTATCAGCGGCAGTACTGAGTGTACTTGCTGCCAACCTCGTGCACGCCGAATCTGAGGTTTATCACTTTGAAGAAGTAGTCGTCACTGCCAATAAGATCGAGCAACCACTATCTGAAGTTGCAGGTTCAGTTGCTGTAATCACCGGTAAGGACTTGGAACAAAAAGGTGCAACTGAGCTTTACGACGCTATAAAGAGTGAACCCGGTGTTAGTGTTACAGGGGGCGCAGGCCGACCTCAAAACATTACGATTCGCGGCATGACAGGTAACCGCATCTTGATTGTGAAAGATGGAATCAAGTCTGCTGATGGCTTTGGTGCTAATGACATCAATGACAAGATAGGACGTAACTCGTTCGATATGTCTAACTTAGAAAGTATTGAGGTTATAAAAGGGGCGAGTTCATCTGTATATGGCTCTGGCGCGATTGGTGGTGTTGTCGTGGTGAAATCCAAACAGCCTGGAGACTACCTAGTTGATAAAGATTTCTATAGCGATGTATCGGCGACTTATGCGGGGATCAGTAACAAATATAAAGGTGCAACAAATTTAGCTTTTCGTGCAGGAAAATTTGAAAGTTTGCTTAATCTTTCTTACTGGGAAGGTGAAGAAACACGTAACTTCGATGAAGACCTATACCAAAGAGATGTCGATGGGGTCGGCGGTGGTTACACTCTTAATTACTGGTCTACAGATGCATTAATGTTGAAAGGTAACGTAGAGTACTACAAAGAAAATTTAAGCCGAAAAGAGGGCTCTTCTAAGATTCAAAAAGACGGCAAGTGGGACACGGAAGACTTTGATCAGCAAGGCTATACCGAGGCATTTTCTGCTTATGTGGGCTTGGAGTATCTTCCAACTAATACTTGGTTTGAGGAACTAGATACCAAGATTTATTGGCGTGACATGACAAACGAAGATACCACCAACCGGTTGATGTCTCGAACCAATAATAACGTTTCTGAATTACGCAGAACGATTGATTTTCGTGGTTTCACCGATCAGCTTCTTGGTGCTAGCGCCGACTTCATTAGTGCGTTTCAACATAAAAACATGAGCCATACACTGTCTTATGGCATGAGTATGGAAACAAATCTTCATGAGCGTCCAAGCCAATCTTCTGTTTTAGATTGGAATGGGTTGTCGCTCAATGCTGACGTTCCTTTTGCACCAGCACGTTCGTACAACTTTGCTGCATTTGTTCGTGATGCGATAGAAATTGATCATTGGACAGTGACGGCGGGCGCCCGTTTTGATGTGAACCAGATGAAACCCGAATCTCAAAACTCGATCAGTGGTTACGAGTTGAAAGAGCAAACCTCGAGCGAGTTATCTCCGAGTTTGTCTGTGAGCTATCAGCTAACGGAATCATTGAATACTTACCTTTCTTATAATCACGGCTTTAGAGCGCCCGGTTACGACAAAATCTATGGCTACCAGAATCATGATTTCGTTCCAATTACTCCGTTTGTGATTGTGCCAAATATGGATCTTGAGGCGGAAGCAAGTGATTCGTTTGAACTAGGCAGCAAGTTTGATAATGGACAGACACAGCTATACACCGCTGTCTTTTATCAGAAGTTCGATAATTTTATCGACGTCAAACAAATTACTTTTACTCCAGATCCAAACACAGGCAACTACTACAAGCAGTACCAAAATGTAAGTGGAGTCGAGACATATGGCATTGAGGCTTCAATTGCCCATCGTTTGAATGATGTGTGGAGTGTTAGTACCAAAGTCGGTTTTGTTGATGGGGAAGATGATGAAGGCGAAAAAGTTCGCACATTAACACCTTGGGAAGGTAATGCTGAAATCACTTACGACGATAATGCCTTCTCTGCTTATGCGCAGGTTAATTGGGCACAGGCGATGGATGAGGTACCTCAATGTGAAGATGACTTAGGGATGGTGACTGACTGCGCGACTACCTCTGGCTGGGCGAGTGTCGACTTGGGGGTTAGCTATGCTTGGAACTTTGGCTTAGATGTCAGCGCCAATGTGGTGAACCTATTCGACAAAGAATACATTCGATATCAAGACGTAGCGGGTATAGCAGATAGCAATAAAATTTATTCTACAGAGCCTGGTCGTTACTTCACCGTTAATGCCAAGTATGAGTTTTAAGGGGGACATATGAAAAAGAGTTCTCTTTACCTTGCGTTGTGTTTCGTTTCAGCAATAAGCAACGCTGCTGAGTGGGATTACCCAATTAATGATGCTGTTGTTACAACGCAACAGGAAGCGAAAGCTTATTTAGAACAAGCTTACCCAGATGTTGGTGTACTTAGATTTCGCTATGAAACGCACTCTAAATTGGGGAATCACTACAACTTCGATGTGTTGATTGGAGGAGAGTATCAACAACAGAAAACCGTCGTGTTATCGACCAATCTTGATGACCAGGTTTCACGAGTATTTAGAAGTCTGGAAAATACTGTGCTGCTCAACGGAGCACCAACAACGGCTGCTGAATTGGAAGTCCCTCGCCTGTTAGAGGCTGAGAGAGCACCTAGCTTGAGCAGTGGACAGGTTGTTTCAACGCAGGTGAATGTCTTTAGCCCTGATCTAAGAACCATGGACCGTGCTGCGCCACCAGAGACGTTGTTAACCGATGTCAATCAGTATCCAAACGCCCCACATTACGTGCAAGCTGATGTGGATGTTTTGGACCATGGTGATGGTATCTATCTTACGAACTCTCGCGTATCGCAGGTCGATGCAACGGCTTTGTATTCTATTGACCCTGATTCAGGTGCTGCAATTAACCGTGACACATCAAATTTTCTTAGCGCAGAAGGCATAACAAAGTTTGCTGACTTGAATGAGTTACAAAGCATAGATTGGCAAGATACGCGCTTTCCACAGCTGATGGCTTTTGCTCATTTAGACCAGTCTTTACGCTACATCAGTAACTTGGGTTTTGATCTATTTGATGCGCCTTTAGAGTTTGATGGCAGAGGCTTATCTGCTGACAACTCGACCTATTACTATGGTCCTAAAGCGACGTTATTTGGCATTGGTGGTGGCTCTCCTGATGCTCTCGATGGTGATGTAATCCTGCACGAACTTGGGCATGGCATTCACTACCACATAGTAAAAGATTGGGCTTATGGCCATACAGGTGCAATTGGTGAAGGGTTTGGAGATTACTGGGCTGGGAGCTTTAGTTTTCGTAGTCAATATCAAGATGCACAAACGCGAGGCCAAGAATTCGAAATTGATACCGTCTTCAATTGGGATGGTTATTTTGGTGTAAGAAACACCACTCGCAGTTTATGGAACCAAAGAGCACGCTACTTTAGGCAAGCTGAGTACCGTCCTCATGAAAGTGTCGCTGGTGAGTTGGGTGATGAACTATGGTCAACACCACTCTTCCAGGCTTTAAAAGCGTCTGTTGAGCAGTATGGTGAAGTGGCATTGGAAGAGTTTGACTCAATTGTCTTGGAGTCGATGTATGGGGTAGGTCGAGGGCTGAAAATGCATGATTTGGCTGAGAGCACCTTGTTTGTCGCTCAGCAAATGTATCCAAACCGGGACTATGCCGAAATACTAAAGCACAAATTTGACGTACATGGGCTAGCGATTGAGCCATTTGAGGTCGAGGTAGCGAACCGCTATGTTGATCCAAGTAAGCCATTAGCAATTGAGCTTTATCCAACGCTCAGAACCGCTCAAGTTGATGGTCAAATCAATATATCCAAGTTGAAACAACCGTTCGTTAGCGATCCTGTTAACCAGTTATCTATTGAAGCTGCACTTCCTTCGGGAGAAGTTTGTGGTTCAGCAGTGACAATGAATACGAGCATTGACTATCGATACAGTGACACGCTGAAATCAAAAAATTGGCAGCAAGAATCGACATTGATTTATGGCTTGCCTGTTTTGGCATCTGATATCAAAGAAGTAAGTAGCTATCTTCCTGATAGTCGGCTTAGCTCTACAAACCAGCCTATTGTCGGTTTTAAAACGTTCAACTTCAGCCTTAATGGAACTGCCGAATTGGCTGATGACAGCTTTGGTCTGTATTTAAATATCGATCACCCGCGTTTGAGTGACCTGGTCGTGACTTTAATTTCCCCAAGGGGGACTCGGGTGGACCTACTGAACCATAAATCCACTCGATTTGCTGGCTTCGACGGTTATTTCACACTTAAACATGACCCTGTTCTTGATCCTTTCAAGGGAGAGCCAATTAACGGCTCTTGGCGTTTGGAAATCGCCGATTACGTGAATGGTGAAACAGGACATTTAAATAAGTGGGGCTTGGGCACTATTTCGAAATACGAATGTGGCGAGGCTGCGACTTCACCTAAAGAACCGCCGGTTGCCACTGGTTCTTCGGGCGGTTCCGTTTCACCGGTATTGATTCTATTTATGTCTTTGCTCTCATTGGGCAGGTCATTTGCTACGCGTTACTTGTCTTCGACGACAAGGCTCTTTAAAAACAAAACAAGAAGATAACTCTATGAAACCTCAATTGACAATTTTGGCCATTTCTTTGGCTCTTGCTGGCTGTGGTGGCTCGGGCGGTTCTGATACCCCGACATCCGCGTCCTCAGCACCAACTTATACAGTGTCAGGTGCAATTACAGCACAAAATATCGATTTGCAAAGTAAGGTTTGTGCGGACATAAACCAAAACTACATGTGTGATAGTAGTGAGCCAAGTTCGACAGCTAACGCGAATGGCGAGTTTAGTATCACTAGCATTAAGAAGTCGATTTTATCAGTTCCTCTATTAGCTCAAGTTGATACTGGGATTGCAGCGAATAGCGCCAGTGGCTCTGCCTCATCTTATGCTTATATAGCAGCTCCTGGTCTTCAAAAAACTACGGGCAACGAAATCAATGGTATTAGCTCACTGTTAGCTGGTTATGTTGCAGATGGGTTGACGGTTGCTGAGGCTAATAACAAGTTAAAAGCGCAGCTCGCGAAAAGCGGCATCACTATCTCTGGTGATATTCAAGACGACCTGTCTGCGTCTGAACTAGCGAGCTTGGAGCAAAATATTGTCTCGACGATTAAAGCGTTCAAGCATTCGAACCGCGCGTTCATGCTGGCACAGTTGAGTTCTAAATTTGATAAGAGTGCAGCCGATTATGTTAGTGGAGTGCTTTCCAATGATGAAGTTGCGGCATTTGCTGACTTCCTAGAAGGTGAACTAAAAGCTGCAACGGCATTGAATGACACTGGCGTGGTTCGTTATTTCTCAGACATTGATGACACACAAGATGTGGTAGAAGTGCAGAGTTCCTTTCCTGGGCAAGACGCTGAGTATGGCTTTGATAAAACCGAGTTAAACACTAATACAGGCAATGGTTTTCAGTTCGCTAAGCTAGATTCTAATGGGCAGGTATTAAGTGATGATGCAACGCAATGGTCTTGTGTTTTGGACCAACGTAGCGGCTTGATCTGGGAGTCAAAAACAGACGATGAAAACTCACTTCAATACAAAGATCGACAGTTCGCATTGGAACTACCAGGAGTGGTAACGCCTTATGATCAGGATGTGGATTTAGCGACATGTAAAACAAAAGGTGATGCGGTATGTACCACGCAAGATTACGTTGATCATATCAATGCACTGAACTTATGCGGTAAATCTGACTGGCGTTTACCGACGTTCCATGAGTTTTACAATTTGCTCGACTTCGGTGAGACCGAAAAGAATGCCGACGGTAAAGTTTACGGCCTAACTTACAAATACTTCCCTCATCAGAGTATTGGTGGCCAATATACAGAGATCGGTTCTGTTTGGAATCAATCTATTATTTTTAACCAATACAGCAATACGACGGTAGATGGGGGCTTTTATTACAATGAGATAGGTACATTGGGTGATGATCGAGGCTACATAAGTGCATTAGAGATCTACTCTGGTGATGTGGATTCATCAGATAACTACGATTCTTATCAATTCCCTGCTCGTTTAGTTTCACTACAAGGTAAATAGAAATGAAAAATGTACTTACCATCGCTTTAATCGGCCTATTTTCTGTGGGTGCTATGGCACAAGAGTGCAGCCTAGACATTGAGAAATCGGCACCAAGTACACGTTACATTGCGAACGATAATGGAACCTTTAGTGACGAGCTGACAGGATTAACTTGGATGCGTTGTCAACTAGGTAAAACATGGGATCCGAAGGCACTAGAATGTAGTGGAAAGGTAGAAACCTACCACTGGCAGAGTGCGCTTGCTATGGTTGAATCAATCAATGATGAAAGTGGTAGCCATGCTCTCCATCGTTTCGGTGGCCAAAAAGAGTGGCGTATGCCAAACATCAAAGAGCTGGTGTCTTTAAAAGAAGTGGCGTGCCATTCTCCGGCAATGAGCACTAAGGTATTCGGTGATACGTTTAATTTTGAGACGGGTAATTTAGCGGCTTATGTATGGAGCTCCACTCCTGCTGGTAATGGACAGAGTGTGATGACGCTTGATTCCATTAATGGTGAGGTTTATCAGTACAACGCTGCACAATATAAATTTAGCGTTTTGTTGGTTGCCGAGTGATCGAACTCTTATTGTGTAAATAACAAAGGCCGTGGTTTTCCACGGCCTTTTTAGTTTTGAACGATATGTTTTACTTCCAGTCTTAAACCTTACACCTTGAAGTAACCCAACTGCTGTTTCTGTTGCTCTGCAAGGTTCGATAGCTCATGGCTTGCAGCAGCAGCTTGAGTAATCCCGGTTACGTTCTGGCTTACTAAGCTGTAGATGTTGGAGATATTGCGGTTGATGTCTGACGTCACTTGGCTTTGTTCTTCCGCTGCCGAGGCTACCTGAGTGTTAATTTCCGTCATGTCCGTTACTGAGTTGGCAATACCAGAAAGAGCCTCGCTTACTTCAGCTGCAAGTGTTTGGTTGTGCTCTAGCATCGCCAGTGAGCTGCTCATGCTCTCGTTCGCATTGCCAGATTGAACCTGCAAACCTTCGATAATGGTTTGTATCTCTTTGGTTGAGTCTTGAGTACGTGCCGCTAGCATTCGAACCTCATCGGCAACCACAGCGAAACCACGACCACTTTCTCCAGCACGCGCCGCTTCAATAGCTGCATTCAGCGCAAGTAGGTTGGTCTGTTCAGAGATGCTTTGAATCACCTCAATCACTTTGCCTATCTGTTCTGAGTGCTCTTTCAGTGTTCCCACAACATTCGCTGCTTCACTAAGCTGAATAGCCATTTGCTCATTGGCTTTGTTGCTTTCGTTAAACAAACTCATGCTGTGCGTTGCCATTTCGTCGGCTTGCTTAGATGCCGAATCTGCTTGAACTGCATTTTCGTTAACGTGAGAAGCTGTGCTCTCCAATTGATTTACTGCAGAAGCAACTTGCTCAACTTCTTGCTTCTCTTGATCTGAGTTCACGCTTGATTGCGTCATTACTGCAGCCAGCTCTGTGGATGCAGAAGCGACTTCAATACTGATTCGAGAAAGTGAACTTACGGTGTCACGCAGTTGGTCTACCGATTGGTTTACGTCTTTTGCTAAGCGAGAGATTTCGTTGTCGCCGTACTCTTCTGCTTTTACTAGCAAGTTACCATTTGCGACTTCGCGCATAGTTGCCTGAATATTGCTTATTGGTTTAACAATGATGCTTGCGAGTACCCAACTGATGCCTAGTGCGACTGAAAGGATAACTAGCAGTGCTACCGTCGCCGTATCAAGTGTATTGGTATGTTGCTGACCATTGATGTCCACTTCTTTCGTTGCAAGTAAGTTGAGCTTTTTAGATAGGGTATTGATGGCTTGTACCATCTCGTTGCCAGCATGACGGTATTGGTCAATGGCCACTTGGTAACGTGCATCGAAGTCAGAAGACAGAGCTGAATTACCATGTTTTGCCTTTAATAGAGGAAGCATTGTTGTACGAGAAAAGTCGACATAATGATTCATCGCCTTACTCATCGCTGCTACTTCGTCTTGCATCCCCGGCACAGTGTTTAAGGAGTTCAGTAGACGAGTGTTCAGGTCGCGCTTTTCATTAAGAGTTTGAACCAAGGTTTTCACATCATCTGCATTGAACAAGCTGTAGATCGCTTTGATGCGCATACCGTAGCTGTTGTCGACGATTTCGCTGAGTTCTTCTTTATGTAGTATCAACTGGTCTGTTGCGATAGATACCTCTTTAAAGGCATTTTCTAGTTTGTCACCACCGATAATAACCCCCGTAAAAAGCAATACGACGGAAAAGAGTACAGGAATTAGTATTTGTATTTTTATAGATAAGCCACTGAGAAGTTGGCGCATGTAATGTCCCTCTTTGAATAAATAAATGAGCAGAAGCAATTGTTATTATTGTTATTAGTGGGTGATTCTAACTTCTGAGAATGACAATTCAATCAGTAATAGATTCAATTTGGATATATGTGATAGGTATTTGATAGGTAATGATTATTAATCGTTCAATTAAGCCTCTTGACCTTTATAAAGGTAAGGCTAATAAGAGGAGCTCTAGACATGTTCTACGTAACGAACAGCAGTGATGGTTAATTGCGCAGGTTGTTTTAATTTGGTTGGAATAAATACTTAGTGCTTATAGAACAAGGTAATGTATTACTTTGAATGCATCTAATAAGGAGAGAACAAGAAAATAAATTGCAGTTGTCATATAGGCTTCAATTTAGTGAAACACAACTGTCACATTCGGATTCTAAAGTGGGCACCGTTCAAGCAAACACAACATTACGGCAATAACGCCACTAAAGGAAATTTGTGATGAAAAAGACAGTTATCGGTGCAATCGCACTTCTAGGCGCTCTAACAGTGAATACAGCTTCAGCTAAAGAAACTATCTCTGTAGTTGGCTCTAACAGTGCTTCTCCACTGGTTGAAGTTTTTGCAGAAACCTACATGAATAAAGGCGAACCAGTGTTCATCGAAATTCAAGCACCAGGTTCTTCTGCAGGCATCAAAGCAGCAAAAAATGGAAGTGCTGACCTAGGTATCTCTTCTCGTGACCTTAAAGAAGAAGAGAAATCTGCTGACCTGAAAGAGCTAGTTATCGCTCGTGACGGTATCGCAGTTGTTGTAAACCCAAATAACGAAGTATCTGCTCTGACTGCTGAGCAAATCACTTCAATCTACAAAGGCGACATCACTAACTGGAAAGATGTTGGTGGTGCAGACAAGCCAATCGTAGCAATCACTCGTGATACTGCATCTGGTACACGTGGTGCATTCGAAGACATCATGAAGCTTAAGAAGAAGATCGGCGATAAGAAAGTATCGGCTATCTCTCAACGTGCACAAGTTGCTAACGGTAACGGCGCACTTAAAGTTTCTGTAGCAAGCAACCCATACGCAATCGGCTTTATCTCTCTAGGTACAGTTGACGAATCTGTTCAAGCTCTAACTATCGACGGCGCTGAAGCGACTGTAGATAACGTTAAGAACGGTTCTTACAAAGTTGCTCGTCCTTTCCTAGTACTTTACAAGTCTGGCGCTCCAACAGCTGAAACTCAACAGTTCCTAGACTGGATGGTTGCAGGCGAAGCTCAAGCTATCGCTGGTAAGAAAGGCTACATCACAGTTAACTAATCTTAACTGACTCACTTTAAATTATTGCTCAGCCTGACTTTAGGCTGAGCCTTTTCTTTCAACTTTGGTTATTTCGAGCTCTTTTTGAGCCACAAAGTTTGAGATTTTATATATGACCATCGCAAATAGTGAAAAGCTTATGAATACTGAAGCGACTCAAATCAATAAGCCGAGTCTGCGCACCAAGAAGCGCGTTGACTGGAGAGAAAGAATCTTCCACGGCTTGTTCTTATCGAGTGCTGTAATCGGCATCGTATCACTAGCCGTTATCGCTTACTTTATCGTTGCAGAGAGTATCCCTGCATTCCAAGAAGCCGGTGTTTCTGGCATCGTTTTGGGTGTTGACTGGTTACCTCCAGCTCTATTCGGTGTTGCAACCATGATTGTTGCATCGATTGTGTCGACACTAGGCGCTGTAGTTGTTGGTGTTCCAGTAGGTGTACTAACCGCTATTTTTATTGCTGAGATTGCTCCTAAGCGTCTTGCAGATATTATTCGACCAGCAGTTGAACTTCTAGCGGGTATCCCGTCGGTAGTTTACGGCTTCTTTGGTCTGGTAATTATCGTTCCAATGATTCAGAACATCTTCTCTGTACCAGCGGGTAACACCATCCTGGCAGGTATCATCGTTCTGGGTATCATGATTCTTCCTACCGTTATTACGGTTTCTGAAACTTCGATTCGTGCAGTGCCACGCACCTATAAGGAAGGTTCACTTGCATTGGGTGCTTCTAAAATCTACACGATTTTTAAGCTGCTCGTTCCGGCCGCTCGTTCAGGCATTATGACTGGTGTGATTCTAGGTATCGGTCGTGCACTTGGTGAAACCATGGCAATCATCATGGTGATGGGTAACGCTCCAGCAATGCCAGAAGGTATTTTGGACTCGGCTCGTACACTAACAGCGAACATTGCGATTGAGATGTCTTACGCAAGTGGCGTTCACGCAAATGCACTCTACGCAACCGGTGTTGTACTTCTAGTGTTCATCATGATGTTAAATGGTGCTCTACTTTATCTTAACCGTGAAAAATCGAAGTAAGCGGGGATGAGTAATATGGATCTCGTAAAACTAAAACAAGCCCGTCAAACTAAAGATAACATCTTAAAGGGTTTTATCTGGGCGGCAGCAGCAGTCACTGTTGGTTTCTTATTCTGGATTATTTGGTACATCCTATCGAACGGTCTGCAATACGTAGATTGGAACTTCATCACTGACGATTACACTCGTACTGGTGAAGAACGTGGTATTTTCCCAATGATCATCGCTACGATCTACATGGTAATTGCATCGATTGCCGTTGCAGCACCACTGGGCATCATGACGGCAATCTACCTAACTGAATATGCGAAAGTGGGTAGCCGACTGGTTAAAGCGATTCGATTCTGTACTGAGTCTCTAGCGGGTATTCCGTCGATTATCTTCGGTCTATTCGGTATGACCTTCTTTGTATCGATTCTTGGTCTTGGCTTCTCGATTCTGTCGGGTGCACTAACGCTAAGTATCTTGATTCTTCCTGTAATCATTCGTACTACAGAAGAAGCATTGATGGCAGTACCACAAACTTACCGTGAAGGCTCATACGGCCTTGGAGCTTCAAAAATCTACACTATCTGGCGTTTGATCTTACCAAGCGCAATGCCAGGTATCTTAACTTCGGTCATTCTTAGTATTGGTCGTGTAATTGGTGAATCAGCGCCTGTGTTCTTAACAGCAGGTATGGTGGCACGTGTTCCTGAGTCGGTATTCGATTCTGGCCGTACACTAACGGTTCACTTATATAAGCTGACAACAGAGCTATTTACTATCGATGAGTGGAACCAAGCCTACGGCACGGCGACAGTCCTAATCGTATTGGTTCTCTTGATCAACATGGTTACAAAACTGATTGCAAGACGCTTCAACACGGCAACTTACTAAGCTCACTAGCTACTGGCTCAACAATAAAGAGAGCCCCCGTGATAAAGAAAGCATCAAGTTAGACACGAATTTAAGAATTTAGAGATTACGAACATGAACAAATTTGATATTGAGAACCTAGATCTGTTTTACGGCGACAACCAAGCGCTTAAATCTATCAACCTGCCAATTCCAACTCGTCAGGTGACTGCTCTGATTGGCCCATCTGGCTGTGGTAAATCAACACTATTGCGTTGTTTGAACCGCATGAATGACCTAATTGAAGGCGTTACTATCAAAGGTAAGCTGGATATGGATGGCACGGACATCTACGGCAATATCGATGTCGCTGACCTACGTATCCGCGTAGGCATGGTATTCCAAAAGCCAAACCCGTTCCCAATGAGCATCTACGAGAACGTGGCATACGGCCTACGTGCTCAAGGTATCAAAGACAAAAAACACATCGATGAAGTGGTTGAGCGCTCGCTACGCAGTGCTGCACTGTGGGATGAAGTAAAAGACCGTCTAAAAGCGCATGCATTTGGTCTGTCTGGTGGTCAACAACAGCGTCTATGTATCGCACGTACCATTGCAATGGAACCAGATGTAATCCTGATGGATGAACCAACATCGGCTCTAGATCCAATCGCGACACACAAGATTGAAGAATTGATGGAAGATCTGAAGAAAGACTTCACTATCGTTATCGTAACGCACTCAATGCAGCAAGCGCGTCGTATCTCAGACCGCACGGCTTTCTTCTTAATGGGAGAGCTTGTAGAGCATAACGAAACCAGTGTTATCTTCAGTGAACCAAAAGATGATCGTACTAAAGGTTACGTAAACGGTGACTTTGGTTAATCGACGATTTACGTGTGGTATTTAAGCGATTAGATACCTTTACACACTAACTGAAACGCAGGTTAGATAATCGAATAGAACAACAGAATTATCACTATAACTATAAGCGATGGAAGTTTTGCCCCACTTTAGGTGGGGCTTTTTTATGTGTCTAAAAAAGCCCCAATGTCGATGTGATTTTGGGCAGAGAATCCCATTTTTGTCGTCCTTCTCATGCTTGTGATAATGTTAAAGGTGAAACTGCGACCCGCTTAACATCTCATTTTTACTTACATTGATTGCATATCAAGGCTTCTGTATTTTTGCTTTATTCTTAATCGCCAATGGAAGGAAGCTGTGCCTGTTAAAGCCTTTGCAAAACAAATATCTGCGACACGCGACCATCGTCTGTTGGCTGAGTCTCTTTTTGACTATCTGGTTAAGGTGTTAGCCCCCAAAGGGATTGGCATATTTGCTGAGCCAACGCCAGAGAGCGACGCATTACCACTATTCTCTTACGGCGAACTCACCTCATTAGCGAACTATCCCGCTACATTTTGGCCTTGGGTTGCTCAGTTCGATACCGCGGACGGGGTTTTGCCAATGGCTATCAACACCTGTAAGTGGGAACACATGAAGGTACTTGGTGGTGAGTCATTCATCATGATGCTCGACAATGCGCCTGCCTCCAGAACTTATTTAATTGTTCAAAATTGCTGTACAGAGCAGATCAACCAGACTTTTGCTCAAGACCTTGATGTACTTCAGTTAGCCGCAGCCCGTTGGCAGTGCATTCGCGCAGAGAAGAACGCTGCGCTTGAAATCAAACACAGAGACACACGTGAAGCTCAATATTTAGACGAGATAAAGCTACGTGAACTGTTTGTAGAGAACATGAAGCTGGTCCATCAGGTCGCGCTTGAGCTTTCCAATCCCGAATCACTCGATGCGTTGTATAAAGCCTCGGTTGAGGCTGTGCGAGACAGGCTAGGATTTGATCGTGCGATCTTCATGTTGCTTGATATGAAAAAGCGTTGCTTCAGTGGCACTTATGGCACTGACGAAGCGGGTAAAACCAACAGTGAACACCACACTCAATACGATTTGCATCAACTTGAAGCGGAATACATTGAAGCGCTGTCTGATAACCATACTAATCTAGTCATCATCGATAATGCGCCCCTGTATACAGAAGGTAAGGTGGTTGGGCAGGGGTGGAATGGCATGCTTATCTTGCGTGAAGGGGACAAGCCAGTTGGTTGGATCGCCATGGATAACTACATTCATCGCTCACCGATTACTAACTATCAAAAGCAGATGCTTGAGTCTTTTGGCTCTCTGCTTTCTCAGATCTACATTCGCAAGCGCCAAGAGCAGAACATACGTATGTTGCACTCGAGTATGGTTGAGCTGTCTCGATGCGATAGCGTCAGTGAAGTCTGTAAGTCTGCTGTTAGTTTTGCGATTCAACATCTAGGTATCGATCGGCTGGCGGTTTTCCTGACGGACAAAGAATGCAGCTACATGCAGGGTACGTGGGGTACCGACATCAAAGGCGATATTGTCGATGAGTCTTATTATCGCTCTGAGCTGGTGGAGCGTGACATTGTCGCGGCAGCACGTGCTTGTCCGAATCAAGTCGCGTTCGAAGAGTCGGTCCCGATTTATCACGATTTCAATATTGTCGGGGTTGGTTGGACGGCCATGACTATGCTCACCACAAACACGGGTGAGCCAATTGCGTTTATCGCTGCCGACAACTTGCTAACTCGTAGCCCGCTAACCTCACAGCTTCGAGAGGTCATACGTATCTTTGCTTCAAGCCTTGCTGAGGTGCTGCAAAGAACCATGGCTCAAGAAGAGCTGAAAAAACTCAATGAAACACTGGAGCAAGAAGTCAGTAAGCGTACCCAAGAGCTAGAGTTGGCGAATGAACAATTGGATATCATTTCTAAACTCGACCCTCTGACACGCCTTGGAAATCGCCGTATGTTGTCGCAGGTTTTAGAAGACTTGAATTGCAACGATCAAGGTGCGTTTGCCTCACAGAACGAAATTACATTTGGGTTGATTCTTGTCGACCTTGATCATTTTGGTTTGTACAACAGTGTCTACGGTCATACTGAAGGGGATGCGGCTCTGAGGACAGTAGGTGAGATACTGAATGCCCATGTTCACAATGATAAAGAAACCTTCTGTCGGATTGGCGGAGAGGAGTTTATGTTGTTGATGATTGGCACGAATCACTCAGAGACAAAGCAACGTGCAGAGTCGATTAGGAAATGCATTGAAGAGGCAAAAATCCTGCATTGTGAAAGTAGTACCAGCCCATATTTAACGGCATCCGTTGGCTATGCCTCGATAACGTCTGACCAGCATCAGTTCGATTTTGATTTGTTGTATGGCAAGGCAGATAAAGCCTTGTATCAAGCCAAAGATTCGGGGCGAAATCGAATTGTTTCTGCATTAAAACGTAAAAAAGTCACAGCCTCTCTTTCTTAAAACAAAGGCCGTTGATCTTCATATGATCAACGGCCTTTGTGCTTGACTGTTCTTGATGAGCAGTGTCGACTAAAGCTTTTCTAACGAGCTATTATGCTTTTTACTCGCGACTCTCTTGGGCTTCTTCACCGTTTTGATTGCCAGATCAGGACTCCATGTTTGGGCTGATGAACCGGCTTCACCGTAAAGGCTTTGGTTTAGCTTGGTGAGTTCGGCTTCAAGGGTTTGCAATGCCTCATTACTTAGATCTGAATTTTCAGATTTCCATCGCTCAAATAAGGTTCTGGTCAGCACGCCATCTTTCGTTCTTAGCGCTTCAATAAGCGCTTCTGCGGTATCTGATTGACGTTCAACAGTGTGTGTTGGTTTTGTCGTTACACCGCGGCGTGACCAGAAGTAGAAGGCCATCGCAGAGCTAATCAACCATAAAGCAGCGAATAGGGCGGTGAGATAAGGCCAGAAACCAGGGTTATCGACATTAATCACCGTTGGCGATGCTTGCTGGAGCGGTGCGCTAGCAACTGAAGGTGCGCTTGATACAACGCGATCACTTGCTGTTACTGCTAGCTCTAGGCCCAGAGCTTTACTGGTTTGTTCTGATTGAGCATCAGTATTGAACCAAGCTTGGGAAACGTCAGGAAGCGAGATGTTTCCTGCTTCTTTTGGGATTAGAACCTGTTTGTACACTACAACTGCATCGCCGGACTTTGTGGTACCAAATTGTGGCTTTTCTTCATAAACACGAACCGATTTAGGGTAGGTGATATTCAGTTTTGGTAGTTGGTGCTGCGTTAAGTTACTCGCCGTCATGGTAATAGTACGAGTTAACGAATCACCCGCTTCCATTTCGATGGCTTGCTTATCGCCTTCTAATCCTTTGTTACCGGTTAATTCGTTACCTTGGCTATCAGACCATTGCTGTATCAATTTGAAGTTTGATGTTGGTAACCACTCACCCTTGTAGCCTTTTGGCACATCCTTTACGGTGACATCTAAGGTTTCAACGGGTGTGTCGAGTTGGAACAAACGTGTTGTACTAGAGTTGTTGGTTGAGTAGATGACGGCTCCTGTTAGCTTCGGCCCGTTCAGCTTAAATTGACCTGCTTTTTGCGATGAGATACGGAATGACTGTTGAACTACCGTCACCTCCTTTCCATTGAGAACGTCTTGAAATTGCTTCGATTCCCCAATAGGTTCCACATCTAAGCCTGAAGAGCTCGGTGGCGCGATTATCGGATCTTGAAGCCTTCTTGGATCCGCTTTAATGATCAGCTTTACATCAAGCTCTGCGATCTCTTGTGGGTATAGTGAGCTCTTACTTAGGTTAAGTTGAAACTCAGCCATATCGTGTTGAGTCGGCGCCGCTTTATTAACGGCCACATTGATGGTGATGGGCTTGGTTTTAGCCCCTTCAATATCAAAACTAGGGATCTGTACCTGGCCTAAGCGCAGTGGAGCAAGGGTGATGTTCCACTCGCTTGACACCGAACGGCTACCATTAATGATGCGCATCGATGACCCAAAGCTTGGTGTGCCAACATAGAAGTCTTGCTGAAGCGCGGTGAGATCTAGAGCATCAGAAGAGACCTTCTCGTCGGTGGTAACTCTCAGTAGGAATACTTCATCTTTGGTGACACTGTTCTGTGAAACACTTGCTACGGCATTAGCAGCCAATGCTGAAAATGACGAGAAAGCGCCCAACAGCAGTGTTAGGGCTATGGATAAAAATGGCTTATTTAGAAATCGCATGGTTACCACTTTTTGTTCTGGTTGTTAGGAGCACTTTTTTGTTGTGCTTGTAAAATCATTTGCGCTTTAAGCAGTTGGCTTGGGTCACGCGCACTCTCTACTTGCTCAAGCTTTCGCATATCCGGGTCACTCGATAGCGGTTGCCCTGAGGCCTGTGCTACAGCTTGTTGAGCATTTTTATCACCTTTTTCGCCTGAAGCTTGCTGTGCGTTTGCACTTTGAGGCTGTGGCTTATCCTGCTCTTTTTCCTCAGACTGGTTTGCTGTACTTGGCTGCTTAGATTGCTCGCCCTCTTGTTTGTCTGCGTTTGCACTCGATTGGTCTTTGGCTTGCTCTTGGTTTGTGCTTTGAGGTTGGCTATCAGCTTTGCTCTGCGAGTTTTCATTGTCTGCAGAGTTTTGCTGTTGATCCTGTGAGCCTTGCGAAGAATCATTTTGCTGACCTTGCTGACCTTGCTGACCTTGCTGACCTTGCTGACCTTGCTGACCTTGCTGATTCTGCTGGTCTTGGTCTTTTTGGTCTTTGGATTCAGAATCATCTTGCTGTTGCTGTTGCTGTTGCTGTTGCTGTTGCTGTTGCTGTTGCTGTTGCTGTTGCTGGGCTTGTTTGACGATTTCTAGGTTGTTCTTCGCATACTCATGATCTGGGTTGTTTTGGAGAATACGTTGATACTCTTCAATCGCTTGATCGTACTTGCCTTGTTGTGCTTGAGCATTCGCAAGGTTGTAGCGAGCACTTTCGTCAGTCAAACCTTGTAGCGTTTGCTCAGCCGCTTCGAAGTCACCCGCTTTGTATTGTGAGATGCCTTTCCACTCTTGCTGTTTGAATTGTTCCGCAGCTTGCTGGAAATCTTCATCTTGATAAAACTGATAACCTACTTGGTCGTCGGTTTTCCATGGGCTTGCAAACGCCGTGTTCGGTTGGCTAAATGTTAAGACTGCAGCCAATCCGCACCAAATAACGCCTTTTCTGAAAAGCCCAACCGCAGGTAGCAATAGGAATGGCAGTAGCCAAAAGCCATTGTTGACTCTGGTGTTAAGTGAGTTATTGGTTTTGGTCACTTCCGTCGTTGTTGCAATGCGGTCGAGGTAGTTTGCGATGTGTTCGACATCTGAATTATCAAACTGAACTTCAGTAAAGGTGCCACCATAGCTGCGTGTCAGATCGCGCATGTTCTTTAAGTTGGTTCTTGCAACTACCGTCTGTCCTGAGTCGGTTTGCATCATCGAGCCACTTGGTAATGAGATTGGTGCGCCACTTTCACTACCCACCGCCAAGATAGATAGCGTCCAATTGCCACCAGATAGTAGCGAGTCGATCTCTTTCTTTTCTTGGTCATCGATGTCATCGGCAATGAGTACCAAATCACCTTGGTAGATCTTCGCGCGAGTCATCATCTCAATGGCAAGCTTAACTGCTGCGGGGGCATTACTACCTTGGAAAGGCATGATATCTGGAGATAAGTTCGGTACTTGGCTCTTAATGGTGTTGATGTCTGACGTTAGTGGGCTAATGGTATAAGCATCGCCAGCGTAAGCGACCATTCCGGTTAAGCCCTCATTCCACAATGAGAGTAGATCGAGCGCTTTATATCGCACTTGCGTTAAACGGTTTGGTTTTATGTCGGTAGCGTAGAGCGACATCGACATATCCATCATCACAACTCGTGCCTGTGTTTTTTCAAAGCTAGGCTGCTCATTGTTTTGAAAGCTTGGTCCGGCTAGCGCAATAACACCACCCAACCACCAAATACCAAAGTAAGTACTGCGGTTTTTAGACGGTTTGCTTGATTCTGGGGCTAAATATCGCGCGATATGAGAAGCCAATAACCCTTGTTTCGATTGTCTCTTGCTGAGCCACCAAATAGCGGGCAGGGCAGCAAGTGCTAACAACCAATATGGGTAGATAAAAGTAAAGTTAGACATTGTTTCTCCTAATGGCTAACAGCATAAATGCGAAGAACATGGCAGCCGACAAAGGCCATACAAACCACTCTTGTTGTGGTCGCCATATTTTGGTCGCATTTGTCACGGGTTCTAGTTGGTTGATAGTGTCGTAAATCGTTGCCAGCTCTTTGCTGTCACGCGCTCGGAAGTATTGACCGCCAGTGCGTTTGGCAATTTCCATTAGCGTGCGTTCATCTAAATCTTGAGCGGTGTTTACTTTACGAGTCATGAAGAACTCTTTAACCATCATTTCGCCTGCGCCAACACCGACGGTGTAGATGGTTGCGTTGTACTTCTTGGCAATATCTGCGGCCTCTAGTGGGTCTAACACCCCGGCGGTATTACTGCCGTCGCTGAGTAGTACCATCACACGTTGAGGCGCATCACTATCTACAAAGGTTTTGGTCGCCAATCCAATGCCGTCACCAATCGCGGTTTGATTACCGATCAGTCTTAGGACTGCTTGATTGAGCTGCTGTGACAGCGTGTCTCTATCCAAAGTCAAAGGTGTTTGTAGGTAGGCATGATCGGCAAAGAGCACCAAACCAACTCGGTCGCCTTTGCGGCGTTCAATGAAGTCACTCAACACATGTTTCACTGCCGATAAGCGGTCGATGTACTCGCCATTGAATTGCATGTCCTCTTGGCTCATGGAGTAGGAGAGGTCGACAACCAACATCAAATCACGGTGCTTCGGTTGAAACTCAACGGGTTCGCCATACCAGACCGGGCGAGCGCTCGCCGTTACTAGCAGTAGCCAAATAAGCACTGACAACGCTTTTGGTAAGCGAGTACTCGGTGTTTTGGTATTACTGTCTTCTGGCAGAAATGGAAGCTTGAGAGCACCGCTTGATTCTGCTTTAGGTGAGAACAAGTAAACGAGAAACGGCAATGGTGCGAGGAAAAACATCCACCACCAAACGAATTCAATGTTTAGTAAGTTAGTGCTTAGGAGATTACTCATAACGACCTCGCTTTGGAGGAAGGGCTTTGCGAATCCAAGTTTCGCAGTCAGTCACCAATTGTTGTTGGACTTTATGTTGTTCTTCGTTCATTGAAGTTGGATCTTGATAGAGTGACTGTTGCCAATGAGCTTGTTTCTCTACAAACAACGGTTTTTTCAATTGCGCGTCTAAGAACTTCGACCAATCATCACCAGCTAGGCCTGCTACTTTTTCTCGTGGGAAGTAGCTCAATGCAGCCTGACGAAGGATGCGTTGTGCTTCACTCGGAGACAAACGATCTGAAGACTGACTATTAGTGAAGTAAGACAGCGCTTCTTGCTTCGCCTGTTGATTGTTTTTTCTGCGTCTTACAATGAAAAATACAAGGGCAATCAGGATGATGGATGTGACAATCACTGCCCAACAACCCCACGCCAGAGGCCACCATGTTGGCGCATCTGGTGTAATCACAGGGCTTAAATCTAAGGGCTGCTTCATGACTGAGCTCCTGATATCTGGCTCATCAATGGCTGTGCACTCGACAACGAGCTATAGGGTATCGCGAGAGATAAGCTAAGCTGTTGTAGCTGCTGTTTTTTTAATGAGAACGCGTGATTGAGTTTTTGCTTCTCTTTCGTAGAGGAGAAGTTAAACCACTGTGTTTTACTGCCATCGGTGACTTGTTTTGAGCCTTTATAGGCCGTTTGACCTTGCTCTAGCGGGTCATGAAAATGTACCAAACGCACTCTGTTGTGTCGGCGTATTTGGCTGATAAGTGAGTAATCACTTTCTTGGTAACGTACAAAGTCACTGAGGAGGATAATATCGCTTCCTTTTGGGCAAAGTTGATGAAGAGACTTCAATCCATGCTCCAAGGTGGTATCGCAACGATTATCGTCGTTGGTTAGCGCTGCATTATTGATTTCTATGACTTTTTGCAAAATACGCAAAGGAGCATGGTTACTGCCACTCGGTTTGATTTCTATGATTTCTTTGCCGGTATCGATGACTGCGCCAATTCGGTCTTTTTGAGCGACGGTTAACCAGCACAATTGACTAGCAAAGTGCGCAAGTTGAACTGATTTCAGCAATAGGGTTGAACCGAAAATCATGCTACTTGATAAATCCAAATACAAGATGACAGGCTGCTCTCTCTCTTCAGAGAACAGCTTAGTATGCGCTTTGCCTGTTCTTGCGGTTACTCGCCAGTCAATGCTGCGTATGTCATCACCCGCTTGATATTGACGAACTTCTGAGAAATTCATCCCGCGACCTTTGCGGTTGCTTTCGTGTTGACCATTGAGCTGTGACCAGAGGCTTTTCGCTGGAGGCGACCATCGAACAGACTGCGCTTTGTACTGCAGCAGTTCGTCCAGGTTCAGCATCACGCCGTCACTGTGGTTCGGTAATAAATTATTCATGCGCGTGTCCCTATGCGCTACCAACCAACGAAATAAGGTGTGCAATCACTTGGTTTGCTGTGACACCTTCAGCTTGTGCGTGGTAGCTACGAAGCAAGCGGTGACGCAAGACAGGAAATGCCATCGTTTGAACATCTTGAGGTGTGACATAGTCGCGACCTGCAAGCCAAGCATGTGCACGAGCGCAGCGGTCGAGAGCAATGGTCGCACGCGGGCTTACGCCCATATCTAGCCACTGATCCAGTTGGTCGCTGTACTGCTTAGGTTGGCGAGTCGCCATTACTAGTCTGATGATGTACTGTTCAATGGTATCTGCCATGTGGATATTGAGTACTTCTTGGCGCGCTTCAAAGATAGTCTGCTGAGAGATTTCTTGTGGTTGTACCGATTCGTTACCTTGAGCTTCACCGCGGTTGAGTCGCAGGATCTCAAGCTCGCTTTCCATGTCTGGGTATTCAACTTCTAGGTGCAGCAGGAAGCGGTCTAATTGAGCTTCAGGCAGTGGGTATGTGCCTTCTTGCTCAATCGGGTTTTGTGTCGCCATCACTAAAAACAAGTCTGGCAGGGCGTAGGTTTTTCGACCTGCAGTGACTTGTTTTTCTGCCATCGCTTCTAGCATTGCTGCTTGCACTTTTGCAGGAGCACGGTTGATCTCATCCGCAAGTATAAGTGAGTTAAAGATCGGCCCAGATTGGAACGTAAATTCCCCTGTCTCTGGTCGGAATATATCAGTACCCGTCAGGTCGGCAGGCAGTAGGTCAGGGGTAAATTGAATGCGGTGGAAATCCCCTTCAACACAATCAGCCAGTGATTTGACTGCACGGGTTTTCGCTAACCCCGGAGGACCTTCAACCAGAATATGACCATCAGCAAGTAGTGCGGTCATCAGTTGTTTGACGAGCTCTTGCTGACCAATGATTTGAGACTCTAAATAGTTTTGAAGGACTTCGAAATTCGTTTTGTGCATTTTGGACTCTCTGGGTATCCATTTGATTTTTATTGTGAGTATTGGTCACTTTTCGAAAGCAAAAAGTTCCGGTACATCTACGTAATTTATTTTTTCAAATTTGGAATGATTTACAAGCGCTTAGCGAGAAACGCGTTTGATAGGTGGTTTTTACCATATCAATCGATGTTTATACACCAAAGTGCTTACTGAGGTAGTTGTGTATGTGTGTGGAAGTTTTAATTGCGTAGAGGGTCGATGAAGGTCGAATGACTGCATATTTGGTGTGCCGATGCTGTACGATTTTTGATGATTTTGCTTATTACATTGTTTTGCAAATTTTTGAGATATGACTCTTTAGATTTATGGGTGTTGGTCGATACATAACTCAGACTGTGCATTTTAGCTTAAGAGTGCACTAAAAAGCCCTGTTTTTGGGATACAAATGAAGAGCGATTCTTTTTAAAGGTCCAAATATGTTTAAAACTAACTCTCTGAGTATTAAGCAAAAGGTAGTACTAGGTATTACTTTTGCGGTTCTTGCCTCTACGGTTATTGTTGGCGCGATGGCACAGCAACAAGCACGAGATGTACTGAGTCATCGACTGGTCAATATTGAACTTCCTGGAATGCTAGAGCGAATCAATGGTGAGATTGACCGTGAAGTTTCCCAGTTATTGCTGGCTGCTGAGCAAATTGCTTCAAATGAATTTATTTCTGATGCAATCGAGTCGACAGATCGCGATCCAGCGTTAGAGAGTAAGTTGGTTAAACAACTGAATAATGTGCGTAACCAATACAACTTAAATGATGCTTCAGTAGCAAACCGTCAAACGGCGTATTACTGGAACCAAAATGGCTTCCTACGCCAGCTTAATCAACAACAAGATGGTTGGTTCTTTGGCTTTACTCAATCTGGGCAGCCAACCATGGTGAGCATGTTCCAAGAAGCCAACGGTGAAGTGAAGATGTTCGCTAACTACCAACAGCCTTCTGGTTTGGCGATGTCTGGTCTCTCAAAATCGATGGATGACATGGTGAGCTTGCTTAATGGCTTCAAAATTGAGAATACTGGTTTTGTATTCTTGACTGATAGCCAAGGTGATGTGCAGATTCACCGTGAGCGTTCTCGCAGTGATTCTTCTCTTCAACAACTTTACGGTCCTCAAGCTAACCAACTTTTGAATAAATCAAGCTTTAACCTGATCACAACGGAAAGCCAAGGCCAAGAACTGTTTGTCGCAAGTTTGTATGTGTCTTCAATGGACTGGTTTGTTGTTGGCGTGGTACCAACGGGGGAAGTGTTTGCTGAGCTCGATGAGACAGCACAAAAGATGCTTATCATGACTGCGGTTGTGGCATTGGCATTTATCCTCATGGGCGTAGTGCTAGCAAACAGCATTACTCAGCCAATTAAGCTACTTGCTAAGCGTTTCAGTGACCTTGGTGAAGGTGACGGTGACCTTGCACAGCGTATCGAAGTGAAAGGCAATGATGAAATCGCTCAGCTTTCAAAAGGCTTCAACGGCTTCATTGAGAAGATTCACGAGTCGATGAAAGAAGTATGCTCTACAAGCCAAGCGCTTCAAGTGGCGGCGGAGAGCGTTTCTAACAAAGCACATATCACCCATGACAATAGCCAAGAGCAACGTGACCAGACCCTCCAAGTGGTGGCTGCAATCAACCAGATGGGCATGACCATCAGCGAGATTGCATCGAACGCGGCAACCGCTGCTGAAACGGCAACACAGGCTTCAGGCAATACAGAAGTTGGCCGTTCTGTAGTGAATAAAGCAAAAGATGCGATTAGCCGTTTGGCACAAGACATCGAAAGTACAGGTCAAGTAGTTGAGCAGCTTGCTTCAACAACGCAAGACATTGGCTCTATTCTGGGTGTTATCCGTGATATTTCAGAGCAAACCAACTTACTTGCATTGAACGCTGCGATTGAAGCTGCGCGTGCCGGTGAGCAAGGTCGTGGTTTTGCGGTTGTAGCGGATGAAGTTCGTAACTTAGCAAGTCGAACTGCGGATTCAACGGAAGAGATTCAGAAGATGATCAACCAACTGCAAAGCGATGCAAAAGATGCGGTAACCGCAATGAGTGCGGGCAAAGTGATTACGCTTGAAGGTGTATCAGCATCAGATGAAGCGGTCGATGTATTGGGCGGTATTTCTGACCGTATTGTTGATATCTCTGACCGTAACACGCAAGTCGCAACAGCAACTGAAGAGCAATCAACGGTGGTTCACACCATTAACCAGAACATCGAAGAGATCAACGCGATTAACGAAGTTACAACAGGCACAGCTGAGCAACTTGCTGAAGCGAGCCAAGAGCTTCGTGACTTGTCTTCTCGCCTAGATAAGATGGTTGGTTCATTCAAGCTTTAACCCTTTCAAGCGGTAACATGGCTAAGAAAGTGATATAGACGAAGAGCTGGATTCATTTCATCGTGAATCCGGCTCTTTTTATTGGTGGGCTCATTTGCTTCTAACTGCATTTAGCTTGATCTGGTTTCGGGCTTTGCTTTCAATCAACCTAGCATCATAGAGCGGAAATGAGTAAAATCTGATTAGGTTCAATATTTAGGTAAGTATGTATCATGAGCGATTTTGAAAAAAAACTAGAGCAGATTACTCAAGAGATGGGCGATGAGCCTGAGGTAAAACTGCCGTCACTTGAAGAGCAAAAAGCGATCGTTGCTGAATTTAAGCGACTAGAAGCGGAAGGCAAACTGACACCTGAAGTATTAGAAGCGCACTTTGGTCAGTTCAACAAAAAGAATGATACGCCAATCCACTAAGCTTGAAACAGACCTATTTTAGGTGAAACTGTTAAGTGATTGGTTGGGCTAAGGCTCAAACAGAACAAATAAAGGTCTAGCACTCGCTAGGCCTTTTTTATTGCTTACTGGTTTTTGTTGTTTACTGATATAGGTTGAATCTAAAGAAAAATCCCGCTTACAGCGTAAGAGGGATTTAAATTGAGCAAGCAATATCCTAAAGGCTTAGCGCTTATTCGGTGCCGTACTCTTTGTACAGGCGACGACATGCTTTGCCATCGCTGTGGAAAAGGTGACAACGGTGGGCTGGGATACCGATAGCAAGCTTGTCGCCAGGCTCTAAAGTTAGTGTGTCTGGTTGACGGTAGATAACGTCTGCATCAGCACTTTCAAGGTTCAGGTAAACCTGAGTTTCGTTGCCTAGTTTCTCAACGATCATTACGTCGCCTTCGATCGTTGCATCGCCCTGGTCAGCAGACATCAAGTGCTCAGGACGAACACCCAGAGACATACGGTCACCCACGTTAACGGTTGTGCCATCAACTGGAATCCAGAAAGTCGTGCCGTTTGAAAGTTGAACCAGTACGCGCTCTGCTTCAGCTTGCTCGATATGAACTGACATAAAGTTCATCTTAGGTGAGCCAATGAAGCCTGCAACAAAACGGTTTTGAGGGTAGTGGTAAAGGTCCAGTGGCTTACCCACTTGAGATACGTAACCGCCATCAAGAACAACGATTTTGTCAGCCATTGTCATCGCTTCCACTTGGTCGTGGGTAACGTAGATCATGGTGCAGCCAAGCTGACGCTGTAGTTTCGTGATTTGTGAACGCATTTGAACACGAAGTGCAGCATCTAGGTTAGATAACGGCTCATCCAGTAGGAATACGTTTGGTTGAGAAACCAGTGTTCGACCAATCGCAACACGCTGACGTTGACCACCAGAAAGCGCTTTAGGTTGACGCTCTAGTAGGTGACCAAGCTGCAGGATTTCAGCTGCATGTTCAACACGCTTATCGATTTCAGCTTTATCCGCTTTCGCTAGCTTAAGGCCAAAAGACATGTTGTCGTAAAGGTTTAGGTGAGGGTATAGCGCGTATGATTGGAATACCATACCTACGCCACGCTTTGATGGCTCAACGTCGTTCATACGCTCATCGCCAATGTACAAATCACCTGAAGTGATGTCTTCTAGACCTGCGATACAACGTAACAACGTCGATTTACCACAGCCTGATGGTCCAACGAATACGACGAATTCACCTTCGTTGATCTCTAAGTTTACGTCCTTAGAAATCTGTACATCGCCATATGATTTATAAACGTTTTTTAAAGTGACACTCGCCATCTAGCTCGTCCTCGATCAAATTTTAAGTTGTACTGCTTATCATTATAAGAAATTTGTGGGCCAGCAGTAACTGTAGGAATTGGTAAGTACTGAGTGAGTAAAAAAAGTGGGTGGGGCTTGAATCGTTACCCAAGCCCCCCCGTCATTGCCAAACTGATGCCTATTTCCCCCACAACAAGCTAAACCTCCCCCGTGATTCCATCACAGGTTTAGCTTGTGCCTAATAAAGACAACAGCGGGCAGCTAAGCCAGCTTAATGAATCATGCGATACACATAATACTCGCTGGGAAAGAGTTCTCACTATCCACTCTCGGATGAACGTAGTCTCGGTGAATTAGCGTAAGCGCACATCCTCCTAATGGAAAATTAACTAGGGGGAGTAGGAGGGGATGAGTAGATAAATGAGCTCAATAATAATTAGCGATCCAGTTCAAATAAATTCACCGGATAACGGTGATGCCGATCACGCTGAGTGCGTTTTTTGTGATTTTAGTCTCTAATCTGACCGGATGGTGATCACGAATTTAAGCCATAATAGCTAGGGCGTAGTGGCTAGGATGATGAGCTAGTGAGTGTTTTCTCAGATCATAACTGTCGATAACTGGCTCGTATTGGCTGATGTGCCCTACGTATAAGTATAAAAAGGATATTAACATGAAAAACGCTCTAAGCGCTGTAGCTCTAGGTACATTAGTTGCATTGGGTTCTTTTGGTGCAAACGCTGCTATCGAAGAAGGACAACTAACAATCTGGATAGGTGGTGACAAAGCTTACGAAGGGATGGCTGAAGTAGGTAAACGCTTTGAAGAAGACACTGGCGTTAAAGTAACAGTAGCTTTCCCTGACAAACTAGAAGAGAAGTTCTCTCAAGTTGCAGCGGCTGGTGACGGCCCAGATATGATTTTCTACGCACACGACCGTTTTGGTGGTTTTGCAGAAGCGGGCCTTCTTGTTGATATCAAACCTTCTAAAGAAACAAAAGAAGGTATCGTAGACTTCGCATGGGACGCAGTTTCTTACGAGGGTAAAACAATCGCTTACCCAGTTGCTGTTGAGTCAGTTTCTCTAATCTACAACAAAGCACTTGTTCCTAACCCACCTAAGTCTTGGGAAGAAATCCCAGCACTTAACGCTGAACTTCAAAAAGAAGGTAAGAAAGCGATCATGTGGCCTCTACGTGGTGGCGCATACTTCACATGGCCTCTACTAGCAGCTGACGGCGGTTACGCATTCAAACAGGTTGCTGAAGGTTACGACATTAAAGATGCAGGCGTAGCGACTGAAGGTGTTCAGAAGTCACTAGGTTTCATCGAGAAAATGGTACAAGACAAAGTTATCTCTGCAGACATGGACTACTCAGTAGCGGAGTCTGAGTTCGTTGCAGGTAACGTTGCAATGACAATCAACGGTCCTTGGGGCTGGGCAAACATCGAGAAAGCTGGCGTAGACTACGGCGTAGCAACTCTACCTAAGTTCAACGGTAAAGCATCTAAACCTTTCGTTGGCGTATGGGCTGGTGGTATCAGCACAGCTTCTCCAAACCGTGACCTAGCGGTTGAGTTCATGGAAAACTACCTACTGACTGATGAAGGTATGAAGAGCCTGAACGACGATAAACCACTTGGCGCTGTTGCTCTAAACTCTTTCCAACGTCAACTAGACAGCGACACTCGTATCGCAGCGACAATGGACAACGCGATGAACGGCGAAATCATGCCTAACATCCCTCAGTTCACAACGTTCTGGTACAGCATGGAAGAAGCGATCGGCAACGTAGTTGATGGTCGTCAAACAGTAGACCAAGCGCTGAAAGGTGCTGAAGCTCGCATGACTAAGTAATAACTAAGCACTACCTTTTAAGGAGAGGGCAACCTCTCCTTATTTTTCTATTTTTTATCTATATCGCTAGCAGGTTCCTCTATGCAGTCAGTTCAAGGTACAGATGCTATCCCAGCACCATCAAGCCTTCCAGGCAGTAAAAGCGTCTTCATCAAATGGGGGTTGCTTGGTAGCGTTGGCTTAATTAATGGCTACGCTACAATTCTAATGTATTCTCGCGGTGAGCTCGCTTTTGCGCTGCTTACAGTGATCTTAACGGCTTTAGCTCTTTACATTTTTGGTAGTAAGAAAACTTACGCCCACCGTTATATTTACCCGGGTATTGCCGGAATGATCTTGTTCATTCTTTTCCCATTGGCATACACCGTTGGGCTTGCGTTTACTAACTACAGCTCAAAAAACCAACTTTCTCTAGAACGTACTCAAACCGTTCTTTTAGACCGCTCTTTCCAAAGCGGCGAAAGCTACCCATTCACTTTGTACAAAACAGATAACGGCCATCAAATCGTGGTTAAAGATGGCGATCAACTGTTAGCGACTGAAGTATTTTCGTTAGGAGGCATGACAGCGACAGATATGGACCTATCGGCTATCGAGTCGACTCAAGGTGAAAAAGAGAAGATCAAAGCGATCATTCAAAACAGAGCTGCGATCAGTAGCGTAGACTTCCATTTGCCAAACGGCGATGACATCCGCATGAGCGGTTTACGTAAGTTTGCCTCTGTTGCTCCGCTTTACACACTACAAGAAGATGGTGAAACACTGGTTAACAACGAAACTGGTGATGTATTAAAGCCAAATATGGAAGTCGGTTTCTACCAACCTGTTGATGCAAACGGTGAGTTTACTGGTAACATTATTTCTCCTGGCTTCGTCGTTGGCATCGGTACGCACAACTTTGAACGTGTATGGAAAGATGACGGTATTAAAGAACCTTTCATCAGCATCTTCATTTGGACGGTTATTTTCTCTGTATGTACTGTGGCGTTCACACTGATTATCGGTCTTGTACTTGCAAACATCGTACAGTGGGAAGAGCTGAAAGGCCGTTCCGTTTACCGAGTTCTACTGATTCTGCCTTATGCAGTACCAGCGTTTATCTCGATTCTTATCTTTAAAGGTCTATTCAACCAGAGCTTTGGTGAGATCAACATGGTACTTGAGAATATCTTCGGTCTAAGCCCGAACTGGTTCTCTGACCCGATTCTTGCGAAAACCATGGTGTTGATTGTAAACACATGGCTAGGTTTCCCTTACATGATGATTCTGTGTATGGGTCTGCTTAAAGCGATTCCTGATGACCTATACGAAGCGTCAGCAATCGATGGTGCGAACTTCTTGGATAACTTCAAGCGTATCACGTTCCCATTGATGATTAAGCCGCTAACACCGCTACTGATTGCAGCGTTTGCCTTTAACTTCAACAACTTCGTAATGATTCAATTATTGACAAACGGTGGCCCGAACATGATTGGTACTTCTGAGCCAGCGGGTTACACAGACTTGCTTGTAAGCTACACCTACCGAATTGCATTCGAAGGCGGCGGCGGTCAAGACTTTGGTCTAGCAAGTGCTATCGCGACGCTTATCTTCCTATTGGTTGGTGCACTAGCGTTACTAAACCTTCGTTTCACTAAACTGTCTCAAGATTAAGGAGCACGACAATGGCTATGGTACAAGGTAAAGGCCTTAAATACCGAGTGTGGGCAACACATGCACTGTTGTGGTGCTTCCTGGCAATGATTATCTTCCCACTACTGATGATCATCGCGATCTCGTTCCGTGAAGGTAACTTCGCAACGGGTAGTTTGATTCCAGATAATCCATCGCTGGAGCACTGGAAACTTGCACTAGGCATCTCAGTAACAAACGCCGATGGTTCGGTAACAACACCACCATTCCCAGTACTGACTTGGTTGTGGAACTCTGTGAAAGTTGCGGGTATTACATCGATTCTGATTGTGGCACTGTCTACGACATCAGCTTACGCGTTTGCTCGTATGCGCTTTAAAGGTAAGAACACAATCCTGAAAGCGATGATGATTTTCCAAATGTTCCCTGCGGTATTGGCTCTTGTGGCAATTTACGCACTGTTCGACAAACTTGGACAATACGTACCGTTCTTAGGCTTGAATACGCACGGTGGTTTGATCTTCTCTTACTTAGGCGGTATCGCACTACACGTATGGACGATCAAAGGCTATTTTGAGACGATTGATAACTCTCTAGAAGAAGCGGCAGCACTAGACGGTGCAACGCCATGGCAAGCATTCAGACTGGTTCTACTTCCACTGTCTGTGCCAATTCTAGCTGTTGTGTTTATCCTATCTTTCATTGCGACAGTTGGTGAGGTTCCAGTAGCGTCTATCCTACTTACCGATGTGAACTCTTACACGCTAGCAGTAGGTATGCAGCAATACCTATATCCTCAGAACTACTTATGGGGTGACTTTGCGGCAGCGGCTGTACTTTCAGCGCTTCCTATCACTATCGTGTTCTTACTTGCTCAACGTTGGTTAGTTGGCGGTTTGACGGCAGGTGGTGTAAAAGGATAAGCTGTATCCTATAAGAAAGAAAAAGAGCGACCATTAGGTCGCTCTATATTGGCATTTTTATTACATCATTTGGTTTGGTCGCCGATCAGTAATAAAAATAACCCTCAGGTTACGCATAGCTGGCTACTAATCAGGTTCCTTACGCTATTAATGATTAGTGGTTTTTGTAACTCTAACCCAGGTATTTACTTGGGTTTTTTTATGCCTGCTGTTGTTAATCTTACCTTTGTGTCAGCTTTACTCGTTAACTGTCTACCCAGCGCGGTTGTTATGTTTACAACGGCTTAAGTATTCAAAGTTTCGAGTCACTTCTCTCCTAAACATTGACTGCATCATCTCGGTTACTTGAGGAAATGAACTAGTCTCACAAATCAGACATTCAGTATAAGGGGCTATTAGTCTATTGATATATTGCTAATATTCCATTGCGTGATACTTCAATGATTTGTATGCAACAACTATAGATATTGCATAAAAAAAGGACATAGACACAATTGTCCCTATTAGAGCTTTTGCTCGTTATTTCATGTGCTTATATAAGGTGTTTTGGGTATTAGTTTTGTGAAGTGTTTGGTTGAGTATTTAGTTAGAACTCTTTACTCGAAGGAGCGCATCCAAGGTGTTGCAGTAATACATAGATACTTTCTTGATCCAAGGCCACGCGACGAAACAGGTCCGCAAACGTCGAGTCACCGCCGAAACAGGTTTGGATGTAGTGGTTGATCTCATTACTGTCGTAGCCTTCGACGTACAAAGTTCTAACCCATTGGTACTCAACAGCCTTCAAATTGTTCAGTGTAGCTTCGCTAAGAGTGGGGCGTGTGACGCTCAAGTGTGGCTCCGGGAAATTTAATACATCCATTATGATTGGCGGTATTTAACCAGAGCAAAATGACGACTTTATTACAGTCAAAATAAATCATTGAGCTTAGGGCAATTCATTCTAAGTGTTGGCTGAGAATCACGTTCTATGGGCGTAACAGAGTGCTTTTGGGGCTTATTAGATAGGAAGGTAGGGTTAGACAAACGAATGCCAAGCGAGTGCCTGGCATTGAAACTATTTGGGCTGAAAAATAGCTGTTAAATGATAATGTAGGGCTAATGGTTAACCTTATTTCAGGTACTTCACGTGCGCTTCCATCTCTTCACCGATCTGCTTACGCATGTTCATAAGGCGAATAGCTGAATCTCTTAGTTCGATGTCTTCTGGTGTTTCTGGAATCCATTCTGGAACTTTAGTCGGGTTACCATTTTCATCCACTGCAACCATAATAACGATACAGTGAGTGGTTAGTCGGTTATTCAATTCTTTAGGATCGCTGGCTTGTACATCGATAGCAATATGCATAGAAGAGGAACCGGTATAGATGACTTTTGCACTTACTTCTACCAAGTTACCTACATGGATTGGGGCAACAAATCGGATACCACCAGCGTAGGCTGTAATGCAATATTTACCACTCCATCCTGCAGAGCAAGCATAGGCCGCTAAATCGATCCATTTCATTGCTGCGCCACCATGAACTTTACCACCAAAGTTCACATCCCCGGGTTCAGCTAAAAAACGCAGAGTAACGTCTCGTTTACCATCCTGTCGGCTATTGTTACTGCTCATGTGTCTTCCTTCATTATTATTTTATTGCATAACATGCGTGTTACTTGCTAATAACAATATACTTAAGACGACATAATTTAAAGCGGATAATCTCAAGGTTACGAGTATTTTTTCAAACGGATGACAAGCAGGTGAAGGTTGTTGTTTGTTGGGCTTATGAGGTAGTGGAATAGGCTCATGGAGTTCGATACTGAAAAAAACACCTAGCGCAGTGCTAGGTGTTTTTAAGCCGCTAGGTACTCATCGCGGTACCTTTATAATGTTAGCCAACTAACCGTTGTTTTATCTGGTTCGTTAAAGTAATTCTATCTTCATTACCACTAAAGTGGTAGTTAAAAGTCTTTATTGTTGAGCTCACTTTTACTGTTGTATGAAGTATAGATCCTTAGCGTAGATATTTCCTTTCGGATTGTTGTTTGGGAAGCCTTTGAGGGTATTTCGCACTAATCGAGTGTGATTGTAGTGATATAAAGGCATAACTGCTGCAGATTTGTTCAATAGCGATTCGGCATGCTGATATAAAGCAAAGCGATTAGCCTGATCTTCGGTCTTACTCGCTTGCTGTAAAAGCTCATCGAAGTTGGGGTTACAAAAACCACTTTCGTTTGCTGTGTGATTGCAAGTGAATGCTTCTAGAAGAGCAGAGGGTTCCGGGTAATCGCCAAATGCCCATGAACGAGCAAGTTGATAGTCTCCGGTTCCTTTTGCTGCTACGTATGCTTTCCATTCCATGTTTTGTAATTCAACGTTTACCCCGAGTGGCTTCCACATAGAGGCAATTGCTATGGCGATCTTTTTGTGGTTCTCGCTGGTGTTGTAGGTGAGTGTGAATTTCAGAGGGTTTGCTTCGTTGTACCCAGCGTCTTCAAGTAGTTGTTTCGCTTTGGCTTGGCGTTCGACACTATTTAATGCTTCAAATACTGATTTCGGCGCCGTGTAGTTAGGAATATTATTCGGGGTCACGCTGTAGGCTTCGGGTTCATCTTGCCCTGTTACCTTATCTACTAGTATCTCACGGTCTACGGCCATGCTTAGTGCTTGACGTACTCTGACATCATCAAATGGCGCCTGACGCGTGTTGAACGAGTAGACGTAAGAACCTAGCAAAGCTTGCGCTTTAATTTGCTCAGGGCTCTCTTTGACAAGTTTTTGGTAGTACTCAAGCTGCACGCGATTGGTCATATCAATCTCACCGGACTGATAACGAATAAGCTCGGCGTTTTGAGATGATAAACCTAGGTAGGTTACCTTATTAATAACCGTTGAATCGTTATCCCAATAGTTTGGGTTTCTCGTCACTTCGACGTATTCATTGGGAACCCATTTACTGAGAGTGTAAGCACCATTGGTCGTGATGTTTTCCGCACGAGTCCATTGATCTCCTTTCTCTTCAACCAATTTAGTGGAAGAGGGAAGAAGGTTTTAATACTCATTAAACTCATGAAGTAGGGAGTAGGTTTCGATAAAGAGATCTCTACCGTGCGCTCGTCCAGTGCTTTAATCCCCAACTCTGAGGGATCTTTGTCTCCAGATAGAATTTCACTGGCGTTGACGATATTTGCCGTCGAGAAAACAAAACCGGTGTTATTGCCCGTTTTAGGAGACACGGCACGTTGCCAACCAAACACAAAGTCTGCTGCGGTCACAGGATCACCATTTGACCACTTCAGACCATCTTTTAAAACGAATGTGACCGTCTTTCCCCCGTCGCTGAACCTCCAACTGTCAGCTTGTCCCGGAATTATTTGTCCATCGCTGTTCTCGATAACAAAGCCTTCAAACATATCGTTGACGATAATATCTCCTGGCATGCCTGAGTTGACGAAGCTAGGGTCTAGCGTATTTGGCTCTGCACCATTCCCACGAACAAAATGCTGTTCTTTGGCGAGTGAAGTGCTAGAGGGTACAGAAGCAGCAATAGCTGAAGTCGAAGAGAGAGCGATAAGCGATGAGATAAGCAGAGGTAGCTTTGGTTGAATCATTGTAATTCCTTTTACAACTTAAACAGTACTCAATGCATTAAACATGACTCGGACACAGGCTGCAATACAGCAAGTGTGCATTAACGGAATTTGAAAGCGGTGTGAACAAAACGAAAATGCCTGCGGAGTAACGCAGGCATTGTTAAGTGGAACTTGTTCGTGTGTAGGAAGCTTAAAGTATGGGAACTCTACTTAACTTTGTTGAGGTAGTGGCGCTTCCAGTCTTGGTTTTCTTTTTACTTGAGCAAGGATAACACCAGAAACGACCATGATACCGCCAATGATATGGAACTGGTTAATCTCTTCGCCTAACCATGTCGATGCCAATACAATCGCGACTACAGGCATTAAGTTCATGAACATCGCACTTGAATCAGCGCCAATCGTGTCAATCGCTTTGACCCACATCCAAGGTGCTAAAATAGAAGCCGCTACAGCTGCGTAAGCAATCAAAGGAATGGCTTGTTGTGAAGGTACTAGCTGATCGCTCGTTAGCCAAAGTGGAGCCAACATCGCGACCGCGAATATCCCTTGCATGTAGATGACAACCCAATTGCTTATCGGCATTTTCCAACGTTTTAGCAACACGCAGTAAGAAGCATACACACAAGCTGCGATTAACATGTAGCCATCGCCTTGCGTTAACTCTTGATGGATGAAGAATAGGGGATCGCCTTTACCAAGCATTAATGCTAAGCCTGATAGAGACAACACACCGCCCACAATACTCAAACTTGAAATCGACTTGTTAAGCAGTGGCACGCTAAGGAATACGCTGATCAATGGCACTAATGATGTAATCAAAGCCATGTTCGAAGCGGAAGTGGTTAAGCCTGCGTAGTAACCTAAAGATTGGTTCAACACCATGCCTAGAAAGCCAAGGAAAGCCAGCTTTGTTAAGTTAGGTTTAATGATTGGCCATTGTTTGATTACCGAGCGAATGCAAAAAGGAGTCAGAATTAACATCGCAATAAACCAACGGTAAAAACTCATCGCGCTTGGTTCGATGGTGCTTGCAGCGAGCTTGTTGACTATCGCATTGGCACCCCAGATACAGACTGTGAAAAAAGGTAAAAGATAATGCATGTGAATTCCATCGCAAAATGAGTTGATGCGGCTAGTTTGACAGGTCGTTATACTTACAGATATCTTTAAAAAGACATCAGGCGCGATAGGAAGACAAGTTTGAAAAAACACCCAAGAAACCTTCACCCATCCTTATCAATTGATAAGGCACCATCCAACGTATTTATGAATTTTGAAGCGTTCTTATCGAATACTGAAACGCGTGTCCACAGTCACCCTTGGGGACAGGTTCAGTTGATCAGTGGTGGGATTCTTGAAATGGAGGCAGAGGGAACTCGTTTCTTGGCACCGCCACATCTCGCAATTTGGGTGCCAGCAGGGGTTAGGCACTGCAGTTATAACCGTAAACCACTTGATTACTGCTCACTGAATATCGCCCCAGAGTTAACTCAGCACCTTCCAGAAAAGACCAGCCTTATTAAGATCACGCCGATAGTCTCTTCGATCATTGATGACTTTCGTCAGCGTGATATTAACGTTGCACAAACTGAACCAGATAAGAGATTGGTCCAGGTCTTATTGGATCAACTCGCAGAGCGTCAAGTTGAACACCACTTCCTACCGTCAACCGACAACAAATACCTTGCGCCTATTTTAGCGGCGATAGAAGAGAACCCAACGGATGAGATTTCGTTGAAAGATTGGGCGGAGAAAGTCCATGCTACCGAGCGCACTTTGTCGCGTCATTGCCAAAGTGAATTGGGTATGAGTTTTACTGAATGGCGATTGCGCGTTCGTTATTTATACTCAATGGATCTGCTAAGAAATGGGCAGTCGGTTAAAGAAGTTGCGCTTACGTTAGGCTACAACCAAGCCAGTCCTTTCATCAGTATGTTCAAGAAGTATTCAGGACAAACTCCCGAGCAGTATAAGAACCGTTTGTTGTAATAGGTTTAGTTAATTCCTTCGATTAACAGTGTGGAGGTTATGAATTTTATATCTAAACCATTGTTTTATTTGGCTAAACTCAATTGATTTTAGCTTGATTCTAGACCTGATTCTTTTATGGTTTTAATTTGGTTATATAAGCGTTTAGTTTTCTTTCGGTAATTCGGTGATGATTTATTTACCACTTGCTCAACGTATCGAGGAAAACCTTGAAGTTCCAAATCTCAATCATATCAGTGTTAGTTGCCACACTTACTGCATGCGGAGGTGGTGGCGGCGGTTCGACACCCCCGACTCAAAAGAAACAAACCGTAGTGCCTCAAATGTCGGTCACTCCCGCCAAAGGTAGCGTGGCTGATCCCAAAGATGATGCAGCAAAGAAATTCGCTAGCAGACCTGCTATGTATTCGGAAAATACCATTGGTAGCACTGATATCAAACAGTGCGAAAAGTCCCTGAACCTGTTCAACATTTATAGTATTGGTTGGGAAGATGAATTTAACAAGGGGCTATCGGCTAAGCAACGAAAAGATCTTAAAGACTTCCGTGGCATTTATCTCGCAGACGGTAGAGTAGAGAATATCGTTAACACCAAGCAAACGATCGAAGCAAAAGATTGGATAAGCTATTTTTACTATGATGCAAATTTTCAAGATTGCGAAGCTCGCCGCTACAAATCGTATGCTAAAGAAAGCAAAGTTGGCGAAGAAATTACTGAGCTTCGTTATAAGTACAGTGTTGACGCCGATGCTACTACAAACACACCTCAACAAAACATAAGTAACTACACCGCTTGGCAAACTGATTCTGCGAAAAACACAGTGATTGGTCTCGTGACCAACATTACAACGGGTAGTATTCAGCATAAACAACAACTGAAAAGCTTTAAATCTGATAGCGGGCGTTCTGTTGATAACGTCAGTTTCAGCAAGATGTTTAGAAACAGCTACTTTTTGGAGTCTTATGACAATGGGAAAGTTGAGTACCAAGTTGTGGGCGGTAAGGTGATTGATAGATATGGGAAGTCAAAATCGTCAGACCCTGATACATATTATGCCATTAACTTAATTTCTGCGTATTTCCCAGATGTAGGTACTCGAATTAACTGGTGTGTTCGAGGAAGCCAGCTGGTCTCAAATCAAGAGAAGCCAATCAGCGAAGCTCAATACAAACGCATTATTGGTGACGGTGACTTAGGTGCTGCGTATTGCGACCCATTTGATAAGAATATCGGCAAAGTTCGTTATTATGATACGAAAGGAAACAAAGTATTAGACAGCTCTGCTATCGCCAACGAGTTAAACAACAAGTTGGTACAAGGCACCGTTATTAAAGATAAGTTGGATCAACGCGTTAAAAACAAGAAGCTGTACTTAGGGAAAACACATAGTGAATATTTCCAGGATACTTCTCTGGTGAATCAAGTTGACCAGATTAAAGCTGACTTGACGCAGTAGGTTTACTGTCGCACTTTGCCCCACAACCTAATCAAATGAGTATTAGCCGAACGCAAATGAAGAATGCGTTCGGCTATTTTATTGCACCACCCATATTATTTTCAAAACAAACTAATTGCATATAAATTGTGTTTTGTAGAGTATGGGGGCACTCATCAATGGTGGGTGAATAACAACAATAACAAGGATAATAAAAACAATGAAAATGCGTTTAAATCTAAGCCTCTTGCTGATTTCGACGGCTCTTAGTCCAGTTGCGCTAGCTAATACTAGCTACCCTGATGGTTACTACCTTGAAGCTGAAGGGCTAAGCGGTAATGCCTTAAAAGATATGCTTGGTGTGATTGCTGCTCGCGGGCAAAAGCAACTCACTTACACTCAGGTGTGGTCTGCATTGAAAGACACCAACGAAGATCCGAATAATCCGAACAATGTGATTTTGTATTATAGCGGTCGTTCACAATCCAAAGACTTTACGTCATCAGGTAACAACGACAAGAATGCTTGGAACCGTGAACATCTTTGGCCAAAATCTTTTGGATTCAAGCGCAAAGATCAGTGGGGTTATACCGACATTCACCATCTTCAACCAACCGACGCAGAGATTAACTCTATCCGGTCGAACAAAGACTTTGATTTTGGTGGAGCGCCATTGAAAAAGTCGCCGCTTAACAAGACGGATTACGACAGCTTTGAACCTCGTGACGCAGTGAAAGGGGATACTGCTCGTTCGCTTTTTTACATGGCGGTGCGCTATGAAGGAAATAACGCGAAAATGCCGGACTTGTACTTAGTTGATGACACGTCGAGTTCTTCAGGGCAACCTAAGGTTGGAAAGCTGTGTACATTACTGCAATGGCATAACGCCGACCCTGTCGATGATTGGGAACGTAATCGCCATGAAAAAGCTGTTAAATGGCAAGGCAACCGCAACCCGTTCATTGATAATCCAAGCTGGGTAAATGACATATATGACAGCCGCTGTAATGGTTGATACATAAACTGAAGTCAATGCAATGAAGCCATCCTAGTGATGGCTTTTTATCTTGCGAACACTTTATTAGTGAGTGCTATTTGCAGTAGAGAACACTTAGTGTATCGATAAGCAACGTCGTTAAGCTTCAGCTAAGCTCTTTGTGTTTGTATTGAGTGATATGCAGGTTCTAGATAACGATTGAGTGATATCCAGGTGTTGGTACCAGTTATTGAAAACCAGTTCGAAGTCATTAAGAGTAATCCGACCAAACGTATGATTTCGATATTGCTCACAGAGGTTAAAAAGTCGCTGAGCATTATTGATTGGTGATCTAAAGCGAATCAAAGAGCTGTGAGCAGTGACCTGTTTGTATCGACTATCGAAAGTGACTCGTAGCCCTTCTTCTAATAACGCTTCACGTAACTTGTTTCGGAACTGTTCAAGTCCATTACCTATAGGAAAGCCTTGGAGGATGATACAGTTTTCAGAAGCACTTATGCCTTTATATTCAATCTCAATGGGTGCAATTGAACCTACAACTTTATTGAAAACCTCAATGTAGGATTGAGTATTAACCTGAGTAATTTCAAAGTTAGCAACGCATGAAATGATGGAAAGAATGGTTAAATGCAACTCCTCCCTAGGATGATAATATTGGTCGGGTTCGTGTATGTGTACTGCTTCTTGAAATCTCAATATTTCATCGAGAAGAGCATTATTGCCTTGTTTTAGATAGGCTAGAGCAGTGATCCCTCTTCGAGTGTCGTTGGGGAGATCTAATAGATGTGCATCTAGTTCATATTGGTCGGTTTCAGATGCAACTTTAAAGCGTTGCCACATCTTGTCATAAATCTCTTTGCTCACAGGCTTCCTTAGATACTTATTAAGACAAAAGGTGAGTACAGAACTTATTCTATTGAGATGCGTGGCTTAAAATGTATCCTCACTCAAATATTATGTTTAGCTGTTCCATTACTCGGTTGTGTGGGTTTAGGCTTCAACCGCTCCTATTTTCTTAGACATATTAAAACCAGTAATAGAGAAGCCCACTGCTTGGTAGAGTTTCAGTGCTCTTTCATTATGGTACGCAACTCTCAACTTTATTTGTTCAATACCATGCTCCTTAAGCTGCTGCTCTAATAGGCTCATAGCTTGCTTTCCATAGCCAGCACCTCGGTACAAATTAGATACGTAGAAGTCGTAGATGAAGGTAGAATTGTCTTCTGTATTAATGGAGTGCCAAAGGTAGCCGACAAGGCATGGTTGTCCACTTAACTGAGCTTCAATACAAAGAAGCGAATGCTCGTTTCCTTCAAGGCCATTCGGAAAGCAACGATGTAGATCTTTTTGAGCTAGCTCAACGGATCGCTCCATAGAGTGTCCATAGTTTTTCGCTATTTCACGGCTGTAATCGTCAATAAAATAGTCGCAGTAAGCGGGGTACTCTTCATGGCGCATTTCTCTAAGTTTAATCATGTATATCCTTGCGGTGTACTAAATAAAGTCGCGATCTCATGATTAAGATGCGATGTCTTAACTGTAGGTTAGCTCGAAAGGTAAACATGGTGTGCCTTGGTGATATTTAAGCTGCCAACCAGCCTCAGTCAAAACCCATATAGAGCAACGTTTGGCATAGTTACTCACATCACCAAGTTCACTTACCAAAGCAGTCTGATATTTTAGTAAGTGTACCGAAGGGCTTAGTAAAAGGCATTCGTAGTTTTGTGAGTGAATTTTTGAGGTGGAAGGTTCCTCTGCTCTCATCATTTTGACGATAGACATAAAGTCATAGCTATCGCCACTGCGACCGACTTCGGTAAAATCGGGATGGATTAAACGCCTAATATCATTATTTTTTTGTCGAACTTCATATTGATGAAGCTCGATTTCTTGCCGAATCAAAATTTCCAATTGAGCTCCCTAGCGTAGATTTCAAATTCCCCGTGATCATATTACGTATCATCCCTAGAAGCATTGCATAGAGTGCTTAGTGGGCTACGAGGCTTGTTTATAAGCGTTTTGCTATAGAGTGGTTCCATTTACTAACGACCAGTGGTGTGGCATTAATTCACGGATAGTTTTGAACACCAGCTTATTCTCTTTTGTTGAGATAGCTGCTTTAACGTCGCCTCCCCAATGAACCAGTCTTTCTTGGCAGACTCCACAAGGAGATAGCACCAAAAACTCACTACTCTCGTCTTCTCGACAGATACACAGAGAGTGCGTGACTTTTTCGTTCAATTTATGCGCTTCCAGAAAGGCGCCGACCTCCATACAAAGAGAAAGTGCATCATTTTTCGTATCGGGAGCAATACTGGTTAAAATTTTGCCTGTTTCCGTTCTTACAGCCGCAGCGCCACCCCAGCCTCGTGGATACCGTTTTTTAATCAGTTCAACGGCAGCGTGATATAACCCCTGTTCTTCTTGTTCCATAGTATCCTCTTCGAGCGGTCATTGTTTGTAGCTAGTTAACGATGACGACCGTTTCGCCAACTTGTCACCGATTCTCTGTCTCTTTTTACTAAGAATAAAAAATGCGTCGATAATGCCAAGCAATGGTGATAGCAAATTGCGAAAGAGTGATTGTGTTAAGCTACAACTTTCTCCTGTAACCGAATCTATAACCGAAATTCCCAGTAGTTTCTTGCCAATACTTTGACCTCTCGGTAAACCATCAGAAAGTAGGAAGTACGAAGCTGCTATCAAGCTCGCTGACCAACCTGTTATATCTTGAGATAAGCCGATTGAATTACCTAACGAAAGAAAAAGCATGAATATGATAGCACTAATTAAAGTATCGATGAGCTCCCCTACATAACGACGCCCTGGGCTTGCTAGCTTATGCGCTGTAATTACACTGTCACTATTGTTTTTCACTTTTTCCCTTTATATGAATTGGATATTTGAGTTGCTTGATAATGTCAGGTCCACCTAGCTATGTTTGAGTGCGCTGTGACCTCCTTGGACGGATACTCTCTAACATACAGGGGCAATTAATTTGGATGATGATCCTGAAAATCGTGATGGTGTTGCCTGTAAAGAATGAACCGCGTAGCCAAATATTAAGCTATTAGCTTTTGTTGTTTTTACTCTTGGTAATATATCTAAAACTTATACTTGTTAGTATTTATTAAACAGACGTCGATGCATGATCGCTTCACAAAACGGAATCTCACTATTGAATGGTTGCGTTTTTAGGTGCGCATTTACTTATTGACTTGGTTGTATTTAATTTTTTGATGTTGTAGTGAATATGACTTTACGCTGTGACAAGATCGTTCGATTTGAATAGGTGGCTGGTTAATTTATGTCTTTTTATTGTCATTGCTTTATGATTGCTCAGACACACCTAATACCCAGTCAACTCCATATAGCCTGTACCTGAGTGTGTTCCTTTAATTGAGATTGGACCCTCCCAATAGGGAACCGATAGTGACATTTTTGCTTTTGGGTTGAGTGCCGAGACTGTCAGTTCTATTTGCTGGCTTGGAATTGAAACCAGCCAATCTGTTGGATAATCGCGCCCATCAATTACTGTTTGTTTGGTTACAGTGAGAGTAATGTCTTGCTGTGAAATGGCAGTGCCAGAACCATTTTGCTGCATCAGCCTTGCGTGAGCATAGCTGGCTTCGCCTGTTGCTGAGTTTCGCAGTTGGAATACGACTAGGCTCGTTTCATCACTGAGTCTCAGTGCAAACCAATCCCAGCCTTGTTGTGAATCGAGTAAGAACTGCGAGCTCCACTCTCTATCTATCCAACCTTTGCCTGAAACCTGATGTGTCACGCCATCAATCGTCACGTCGCCTGATACATCGATGAATGGCTGGCTGTAGTAGTAGGATGCGACTTTTCCGTCACCGCTTTTGGTGCTGTAGCCTTGCTCTCCTTGTTTTTGGTAGGGAGCGTCGCTAGTCAGTGTTAACGAGTAGCCAAACTGCTCTGAGTTAGCATTCAATGTGGCAGGGAACAAGTCATCAGTAGAAGATGTCCATTGCCAATCATCAAGATAGACGCGAAATGGTGATGTGTTTACGCCTGCCAGTTCAGCTTGATCGCGCGACCATTTTTCATCGGCGTAGTGTTTGTCTTCGGTGGTAACGGCACTGTGTGCCATGTAGATCTGCTGGCTTTGCCATGCGGTTAACTTGTTTTGTTCGGCGCTGTTTTCTGGAGCTGCGGCAAAGCGGAACTGTGTCCATTGTACGCCTAGTGTGTTGCCGTCCTCATCGATGAGGTTGGCTGTTAGGTACCACCACTCATGACGGAAACTCGGGTGTGTTTGATGGTCTTCAGGGAAGGTGAGTTCAACGCCTTTAATGACGGGACTGAATTGATCACTCTGCTGTTCGCTGTTCCCGCCGAGTATTGATCCCATGTCTTGAGCGGAATTCGGATCGACCTTGTCACAACCCCATAGAGATAGCAGACCCAGTGAGAGAGCAGATAGTCTGATTAACTTACTTTTCAAGCCAATGTTCATTACAACACCTCACTTTGCAAACTAGACACCACAGGCTTACTGACCAAGCGCCATAGAGGAATGAGTGTTGCAATCACAGCCACAATAATTGTGATGAAGGAAATACTGAGCGTATCACTCCAATTCCACTGATAATTTAAGCTCCAACCGAAGGCGCGAAGGGTGACGATGTCTGTTAGTACGTAGCCAACCATCGCACCAAGTGGGATGGCGATAACCAAAGTAAAGGTCACAAGCACAACGATTTGCCCGAGAACCATCGCCATTAACTTTTTGCGGCTTATGCCAAGTGCATACAACCGTGCGATAGCGGCCTTACGAGCATCGAGCAGCATGAAACACGCACAGAACAGGCCAATGACGGCAACCATCAAGGTGACGCCATTTAGTGCGCGTGTAATGGCGAAGGTTTGTGAAAAGATATCTAAAGCGAGGGATTTGATCTGCGCTTGATCGTAGAGCTGACTTGGGTGCAAGTTCAATTGCTGGCGCAGCTGTTCGTAGACTTGTTGTTGGTCACCAGAGACTTTAACCCCTAGGCTAGTCGGCAAGTTAGTAAAACCGCTTTCAAGCCATAAATTAGGGGCAAGCAATACCTCGCCATTGGGTGAGCCGTAGTCGTGGAAAATCGCACCGACGACTAGTGACTTGTTTGGAATAGAGTCGAGCTTAAGTTTGCTGTTCAAAGACAAACCAAGCTTCACCGCCGTGGGTTCGCTTATCGCAACCAGTTCACCTTGGTGAAAGCGCTGCCAAAAGTTATCTAGCTGCGATTGGAATACCATGGTTTGCGCTAATGTATCTTTGTCTTTGGTACCGAGTAACGTGGGCAAACCTTGTAAGTTATCGTCGACATAATATTGCTTATAAACGGTTTCAACGTTCTCAAACTGCTCTAATGCTCGTTCTACGTTGGCGATTTCGCCTTGAGCCGGGCTCACGTAAATGTCGGCATGCAGCCGCTGTTCTAACCATTGCTTTAGAGTCGATTCAAAGCTGCCTACTAAGGTATTCATTCCCATATTAGCCGTTACAGCAAGCAGCAGCGCCATCATGGCAAGGGAAAGTGAAGATATGAGCTCTCGCAACTCAGCAAACAGGTACTGCATCAACCCCGACTGAGTGCGCTGTTCACTCCACTTTGCTAATACGCTGAGCGTTTTAGGCAGATACAAAGGAATAGATACCACTAATACACCAAGCCACGCCATGGTGAGGCGGTGATGTTCGCTAAGCCACAAGCCAGCTAATGCGATACCCGTGAGTGTTGTTCCAATAATAAACAGTTGGTTTTCGTTTGAAGCCTCTGGCGCTTGATAAAAGCCACCATGAGAGGAGAGCGGTTGGTGAATGCGTTGTTTAAAGTGCTGCCAGCAGGCAACAAGTGTGGCGGCTAAGGTGAGCAATAAGGCCTGAATTAACCATGACCACTGCCATGTGCCAGGCAGAAGTGTTGCTCCGTAAAGTTGCTCCAGCGTGATCGCCACGGTAGGATGGAGCCAGTGGCTTAATTGAATACCCAAAATGAAACCGAGTGCAGCTCCTAGGGTGACCAGAACGGTAAGCTCAATAAGCAAAGCTGAAAATACCATGCTTGGTGCCACACCGGCTTGCTGAATTTGAACCAGTAGTCGATTACGTTTCAGTAAACTGTATTTCACACCGTTATAAGCGATAAACAAACCTACCAAGAACGCGAGTAAGCTCATGGCAGTTAAGTTGAGGTGAAAGCTGTCGGTAATTGAGCCGAGATCGGTACTTTGGTTGTTAGTGATCCATTGCCCTTGTTCTGCGATGAGACTCTGCCAGTTATCTTGTGGTTGGTTCTCGACATTAAAAACGGCGATATAGCTCAGTTGACCTTGTTTGTTGAGCAGTTGTTGAGCGAATCCTATGTCCATCAGCATTCGACTCCCCAGTTGCCACTCATCAGGCAGCACAACCACTTGGGTAACGATGTCATCGAGGATCAGCGTTTCCACTTCGTCTAAGCTTTGATGCTGCGACTGGCTCATCATTACTATGGGCTTGCCTGCTAAGAGTTGAGGTAGGGGAAGTGCATTATCAAAAAGAGATATGCTTTGTTCGTTCCCTTCGGAGTAGCGAAATCTTGATGTGAGAGCGGCGATGAGCTCACTACCTTGGATTGACCAACGACGTCCTTGCTCGTCTCTCACACGCCCTTCAATCACAGGTAGTACCGCGCTGAGTCCGTTTTGTCTTAGCTTGAAGTAGAGCGACTCAGGTAGGTAGTTTTGTCCTGCTGGTGGAATGATTAGGTTCTGAGCCTGAGCGCTCAGTTGTTCGGTGGATTCTGCATAGCTGCGTTTGGCATTCAAGTTGATGGCTTGTACCGCGACAAACAAGGTGACCGCTAGCACAATGCCAATCAAGATCGCCGCGGCTTGCAATGGTGACTGACGATAGTGCGCCGCGAATAGGTTTAGCGTGAGTTTGGTGTGCGCAACCTTTAAGTGAGCAGGCGCGTTAGTAGCATTAGCCTTGAGCATGAGTCATCTCACTGGCTTGATTTTGGCCTATATGCTTGAGACTTCCATTGTCCAAGACCAGCTGCCTCTGCATAAAATCGGCGCATTCAGGGCTGTGCGTCACCAATAATACAGCGGTGTTGCCTTGTGTTGTGATCTCACTTAGTAATCTCATCACCTCCAACCCTGCTTTATGATCTAGGTTGCCTGTGGGCTCATCTGCAAGCAAAAGTTTAGGTTTATGAGCCAGCGCTCGAGCGATAGCGACACGCTGTTGTTGTCCACCAGATAGGGCTGATACGTGTCTATTAAGTAGTTTACTGATACCTAATGCTTCGACTAAGTAATCACACCAAGCTCCCCATTTCTGTTGGTTTAAATGCAATGGAAAGGCGATGTTTTGTTTTACGTTGAGTGGGGTGAGCAGGTTGAACTGCTGAAAAATAACGCCGAGCTTTTGGTGGCGGAAACGACTCCAGTGTTGGTCTTTCCAAGCTGAGGTATTTTCACCATCGAGCCATAACTCGCCTTCTGAAAGAGGTTCAAAGCCCGCAATTAGATTGAGTAGAGTACTCTTGCCACTGCCGCTTGACCCAGTCAAAGCAACGCTGACACCAGTCCCTAGATTGAAGTCGATATTGTCCAGTACTTGATGGCTCTCTTTGCCATCAATAAAGCTCTTACTGGCCTGTTGCAGTGTGACAACTGGGCTTTCCATTTCCTCTCCTTGTAATCAAAAAGCGATTGCCAAAGGTGTTATGTGTTGGCGATTAATCTCACGATAGACTCTCTCAAACTGTAGACGACAATTTCAGAGATTAGAGCGATTTATATCGAATTATTAGTAACTTGTACTTGATTGTTGAAGGAATGGATCAGTTGGTAGCTGGATAAGTACCCCCTAAATAGGTTGTTATTCTCTAGGCTCGGTTAGGGTACTCGGGGTTTCTCGCGTTGATTGGCACCTTCTAAGATTATTTATTAATAACTATATTTTTAATTTATTGTTATGTTATAACATAATCGAAAGTTATTTTTTGATACTCGGTGGGGAAATTGAATAAACCTGTATTGTCAGTGAAGGGGCTCTGCGCCAATGGTTTAGCAAACTGGAGGGCGGTCTCGGATGTGACATTTGACGTGAATGATGGGGAGTGTATTGCCATCATTGGGCCGAATGGAAGTGGAAAGTCTAGCTTACTAAAAGGAATTACAGGCGAGTACAAAGCCGTTGCCGGTGAGATGTTGTTGTCTGGTATCGAACTTGAAAGTCTAGCAAGGCAGCAGGTAGCGAAAAAGGTCGCGGTGGTTACGCAACATGAGCATGTGGATCCCCGTTTGAGTGTCTCTGAATACGTTGGCTTGGGGCGTACGCCGCACACTTTCTGCTGCAGTGCGAAAGAGCACAAGCGAGCAGTCAAACAGGCAATGGAAGATGTTGGGCTATTGCATAAAAGCCAACATAGCTTTGGTGAGTTATCGGGTGGTGAACAACAACGTGCAAGTATTGCACGAGCATTTGCACAAGAGCCTAGGCTTTTATTGCTAGACGAGCCGACTAACCACCTTGATCCTCTGGCTCGTCTTGAACTTCTGAGCCTTATTAAACAACGCGGCATTGCATCAGTTGTTGTGCTGCATGATCTGCCCTTAGTCGCCCCATTTGCCGATAAAGTTCTTCTGATGTCTGGCCAAAAAATGGTCACATTTGCATCGCCAGATACGGTCATTCAAGACCGCTATATGGTGCCCGTTTTTGGATTGCGCGTTTTGTCGTTCAATCACCCCAATATGTGCAGCACCATCCATCACTTTGAAGCTGCATCCAATCACTCTAATTTATCTCTAATAGGAGCAGCCCAATGAAGTGGCCTGTAATTTCTAGCCTTTTGTGTCTTTTACCTTTATCTATTGCCCATGCAACAAGCACTCAATACCCCGTTACGGTAGATAATTGCGGAAGCCCACTAACGATTAAGAAGCACCCTTCGCGTGCGGTCGTGCATGACATAAACATGGCTGATATGGCATTTGCTCTTGGCCTTCAGGAGGATTTGGTGGGTGTGACGGGCATTACTGGTTGGTACAAGATGTCTGGTTCATTCAAACAACGTTTAGGCGATATTCCAGAGCTTTCCCCTAAGTACCCGTCATTAGAAACATTGATTGCCTTGGATGCCGATTTCTTTTTTGCTGGCTGGAATTACGGGATGAAAGTAGGGGGAGAAGTGACGCCTCAAACACTGAAACCCTATGGAATCGAAACCTTAGTGTTGTCGGAAAGCTGTATTCATACTCAGAGCCAAAAGCAAGGCGCTACCATGGACCTGCTTTATGATGATATGGAAAAGCTAGGCGTTATTTTCGATAAACAGTCAGAGGCCGAAGCTTTAGTGAACAGTTGGAAAGAGAGAATTGCAAAAGTCGCTGAACAACAAAAAGCGTCAGGAAAACCTAGTCCCAAAGTCTTTCTGTTTGATTCCGGTGAAGACAAGCCTTTTACTTCAGGTAAGTACGGAATACCTAATGCAATGATTGAAGCAGCCGGTGGACAAAATATTACAGGTGATATGGAAGCAAGCTGGGCACGAACTTCTTGGGAAAATGTGGCTAGCGCCAACCCGGATGTCATCATTCTTCTCGACTACCAAACTGCAAGTGGCGCCGGTTCGTTGCAACGTTTTCTAGAAGCTCATCCGTTAATGAAATACACCAATGCGGTGACTGCTGGTCGCTATGTCAAATTGCGTTATGAGCAGCTAACTCCTGGGCCAGCCAATATAGATGCTATTGAGAAACTTGCAGCCGCGTTTGTTTCTGAATAGCAGGCAAGGTTATTATCGAAAAGAGTAGTAGTCTTTTGATTTTATTTGATAAATATCGAGCAGTTTGGTTGATGGGTATCGGCGCAATGCTGCTCGCCTTTATGATGAGCTTACAATTTGGCTCTGTCCCTCTTTCTTTTAAAGAGGTGATGGTTGGATTGATCTCTTTTAATGATCCAAGCCCTGATATGACAAGCAGAATACTGTTCGACCTTAGGTTACCTAGGGCGTTATTAGCTGTTATTGCTGGTGCGGGGCTGGCGATGGTAGGAGCCTTACTCCAGACGTCGACACGCAATGACTTAGCGGATCCATTTCTGTTTGGCTTGTCATCAGGTGCGTCTGCTGGTGCAGTATTGGTGATCACTCAATTGGGTGATGCCTTGGGCATTTGGTCATTGCCGGTGGCGGCGTTCTCAGGAGGTATTGTTTCAGCCACAGCAGTTTTGATTCTGTTCTCTATGCAGAAGAAAAAGGGTAACGACAACCTGATCTTGTGTGGTTTGGCGATTTCATTCTTATTTGGAGCAATCACCAGCTTTTTAATCTATTCCGGCGATCAAAGAGCGGCGAGCTCAATTTTGTTCTGGACGATGGGAGGTCTTGGGCTTGCTCGTTGGGATAACTTGATTTTTGCGCTGGTGGGTGTGCTGTGTCTGGTTGCCTTAGTGGTTAAGCGTTATCGCGAACTCGACACTTTATTAGTGAGTGAGCAAACGACTAGCTCATTGGGCATCAACGTTCATCGCCTACAAAGTGAGATTTTTCTCTGCTGTGCGTTTTGCACCGCATCGATCGTGGCAATGACAGGCGTGGTTGGCTTCATTGGTTTGATGGTCCCTCATCTTGTTCGACCGTTTTCTGGGGTAACCCATAAACGAGCCATTCCTTTGATCGCACTTTGGGGGGCGGTGCTTTTGCTTTTTGGGGATGTGGTAAGTAGGACGATATTGGCACCACAAGAACTTCCTGTCGGGATTGTAACTGCGGCGTTGGGTGGGTTGTTTGTTTTGTATCTTGTCTGGCGCAAGTAGCTTGTTGGTTTAATCTGGAAAATTCACTAACCATAGAGCCTATGGAATTCTAACCACTATTTTCACACTGGCACTTTCGACCATCACTCTGGTGGTTGAAAGTGCATTCCTAAATCTCTTCAACTTAAGCAGGCAGCAAGATGATCTTGCCATCTAATCGTGTAGTTTTTGATTCAATAAGATCAATGGCTGTCTGAATTTGTTCGAGAGGAAAATAACGGTCGACTTCGAGTTGAATCTCGCTCTCGATGAAGTGATCGAGCATGGACTCGAATTTGTCACGGCGTACTTTTTTACCTTCAGCTTCTTCCCAATACCTCAAGAAGAAGGTGCTGAAATCGATAGCGTGATCTTTTGCGTATTCGAAGAAGCGTGGCTCATAAAAATCCAGAGACAGCGTGCCATAGTTGATACAGCGCCCTTGTCTGCCCAGTGTATGAATGAGATCTGTTCCGGGTGACCCGCCAATCGCATCAAAAGCAACAGTTGGTTGAGGTAGGCCAAGTTGCCTGATTTGTGCAACCAAGTCATTTTTGGTATCCAACACATGCTTTGAAGTCGTAAGAGCGCGTTTGGGTTGTGACGTTACAACAATGGTTTGAAAGCCAAGCGATTGTGATAGTTGGGAGAAAATTTTACCAATGGCTGAACTGCCAGCGTTGATGATTAATACATCTTCTTGGGTCAACTTTGCTACTTCAGTTGTCAGTATCCATGCGGTGAGTGCATTAATGTACAACTGACACGCGTATCCGTTATCTAGATGTTGAGGCAGGTGGAAAAGATTGTCAGGTGAAACATCGACGTATTTCTGCCATGTTCCACTTGTTGCCACGAGCACTCGCTGGCCCACAGTAAACTCAGAGTGGCTAGACTCTACAACCGTACCTACTGCTTCAAACCCTGGCACTCTGGGCGGCTGGTGGCTGTGTTTGTATTGCCCAACACCGTAAATCGACAATAGGTCACTAGGGTTGATGTTGGTCGCTTCAATTTGTACTCGAACCTTATCTATATCGAGTGCCCCTAAAGTGACATGCTCGATCTTGAGAGATTCTTTCGGCTGCCCGAATCGGAATTGGCTAATTCGGGTGTTTCTTTTGGTATCTGTCATGAGTCGATTACTTAAGTTGGGTTAAGTGAACGTATTCGCTTTCTAGATAGCGCGTTCACAAGCAGTCTGGTGTTGGCAATAGGATATGCATTGGTGGGAACTGGTAAGTTATGCCCATCAATGCTGTTTCATAATGCCAGACTGGTGCTGTTCAACCAAGTAACTCATTTTCGTGTCACTGATTTTGAGACTATATGTCGGATCCTTGTGCTGACTTTGTTTTGTTGTTTGACGCTTGTGTGGCTGTCTTTGTAGTACTTATTGCATTGACTGTAGTTGCCGTAGCCGCAAAGTGTTTATCGCTAAGCGTTACTGTCATCGATTCATGTTTTACGGTTGTAGCTTCGGCTTGAGAGTGAGCGCCGTTTGTTGTTTCTGCCAGTGTCATCATTGACGTTGTCGCAAGGATCGTGGCTAGAGTGATTTGAACAAATGTTTTCATAGATTGTTTTCCTATTGGCTAAAGTTATATGTGGATAGCTGATAGGCGCACTATAAAAGTTATGGGAAGGTGGTTCTTATCATTTTACGCCATCGTATGATTTTTAGACGGCGTAAAGGTTTGGAGAGAGTAACTGAAAAGTGGGCATAAACCTTACTGTTTATTGCCACGCAGCTCTTTATTAGCACATAACTCTTGATTACCACGAAGCTTTCTATTGCAACAATAGCCTCTATTGCCACATCACAAGGATTGCAGCGACGGAAAGCAATATCAGCGCAAGGATGTCTTTGCGGGCAATGCTCTGCCCTAACCAGAAGTAGGAGATTAATACCATAAAGACCACTTCGACTTGGCCTAATGTTTTCACGTATGGCACGGCTTGAAGAGACATCGCGCTAAACCAGCCAAGAGAACCAATCACACTCGCTAAACTTGTCATCACAACCAGTTTTGATTTTTTGAATATCAGGCGTAATGTATCTGGCTCTTTAATCAGGAGAAACGTGCAGATAATTAATGTCTGTAGGCTAATGACCAAAAACAGCACCCAAGCAGCGCTATGAGGGAAGGGCTGTCCAATACTTAGGCTCGCTTCACGTACCCAAAGCGAGGTCAAGGCAAAGGCGGTGCTACATGCCATACCCAAGCAAAAGACTTTAGGAGAGAGGCTTCGCCAATCAGAAGCGCTACTCATGATGAGCACGCCCAATGTGCCGATCAATACGCCTATCCAACCTGTAACAGTCAACGCCGTACCAAAAAACAACACGGAAAGTACAGCAGAAACAGGAGCTTCACATTTGGCAAGCCCTGCACCTATGGCGTAGTTTTCGAGCTTAAATAGCATCACCATCAAGCCGGTCGCGAGGATCTGCATGATTGCTGCGGCAACGATATAGAAAATAAACTCACTGGAAAAATTGGGCGCGGAGACTGGCTGCCATTGATACAAAGCGTAGAGGTAGAGCAGTGCGATCGGACCTGCCCATATAAATCTTGCTAGCGTCACACCTGCCACGCTCATGGTGCCACTTAATTTGCTTTGAAAGGCATTACGCCAAGATTGGCTAAAGGCAGCAAGCAGGGTAAAGGCGATCCAACTAAAAGACATTGCGCTTCCGTGTGTGAGGTAATTTAATGATTATGTTAACAAAAAATTACCTGCTGAGAAGTGAAAGCGGTCTTTTTATGAGCAGAGCTTCACCTTTGCCCCGATTTGGCATGGCACTGAAATTTAAAAGATCGGTGCCTTCTTGTTTTTGAAGTAGAACCACCCGCTGATTATTACGAACAGAAAGGCGAAGTAATAGCAGAACGAAGATAGCGACGCCAAGAACGCGAGGTTTTGCTCTATCTCTTGCTCGGAGTAATTGTTAGAAACCAATTTGTAGTAGTAAGCATACAAAATACCGATCAGCCCATAACCGAGGTTAAACATCAAACCTTTGAAGCTAAGAACGGTGGCGCGGTTATGCGACTCGGTCTTTTTGTTCAGGTGGTAACTGATAAAAATGTTCATCGTCATGATGATAAAGATAAGCACCAGTGCAGGAATTACCCCATAGATTGACCAACCCAAACTGATCCAATAGTAGGTAGCGATACTTGCTAAGCCCATGACGATAATAAAGGTTTTCGGCTCGATACTTTCTGCCAGTCTGCGGCTTTGGCCTGCCAAAATGATTTTTAATAGACTGATTCCCGCGCCAATAAAACCGAAGTAAATAATTGGAATATCGATGGCAAGATAGTATTGGCTGTTCATAGTGAGGAACATGCGCGATGTGTGTTCGAACAGGCTGTAGTAGAGCAGTATGAAAAGCACGTAGGGCGTAGCGAGCACCCACTTACCTGTATCAGCGGTTAACTTGAGGCTGGCGATGGTCGTGGCTAACTTCGTTTGACCATTCGGCATCACTCTCTTTTCTTCACGCATGTTTACTGCAGCATAAATCGCGAGTAGCGCGACCAATAGCGTGGCAAGTACAGGAATACGCATCAGGTCTTTGGTGCTTTCAGGCTCGGCTAATCCAAGGAAATGAAAGATGTTCGCCATGAAATTCACGTCGTACATCGCCGCACCGATCAAGGTGACAAAGATGCCGACGCTTGAGGCGATACGAAGCTGGATCTGTAACACACGAGGCCATAGCTCCTCATTGCCTTGTTCTTTTAAAGTGTCATACGCCAGTGCTTCATCAGCACCGCTTGCTAATGCCATGGCTAACCCGCTGAGTATCCGGTTGACCAAAAAGACCATGAACACTAAGTTTGGATTTTCAGTCGGTACTAAGGCTATCATGGCGATTTCAACAAACATCACAAGGGACGAGAGCACCACTAGCTTCTTACGACCCAAGGTGTCGGCAAATGCTCCAGATGGGACTTCAGCAAGTACGATGGTCGCCGCCCACACTACGTTAAGCATGGCAAATTGCGAAAGGGTTAGGCCGTAATCTAAGTAGAGTAGAGTGAATACTGGGTAATAAAAACGCGCAAAGTAGCTGCTTCGAAACATTAGGAAGTAGCGAACATTGGGAATTTTTAGGATTTCTTTGAGCGTCATGATGAATTAGTCGATTAAATAACACATTATTATGTATAACTCTTTTCTCCTTTTAAATCATGAAATTGTTCAAAAATGATCGACGTCTGACCTAGTTAGAGAGCATTGAGCTGGTGCGGGGCTTATATGTTCCTTTATGAAGTATAGCGACTAGGGGACTAGCATTGTTCCGACTTATTGTCGTGTCATCGATAAGAGTTGTCGTAAGATATAAATAATTCCGCGTTTATCAGAGGTAGTGTCAGAGAACCAGACTCGATTGATCGATGACTTGAGAATATGAATGGGATGCCGATTAAAAATAGGAGTGGTACTTGGATGCATCATAACGAAAGGCTGGGGGAGATAATTAATTTGGATGATCATCAGGTGATGGTTAAACATTATGAATCTCATTATTCGAGTGAGGTTCACAGCCATGATTACTCTCACTTAGTTTTTATACATCAAGGTTGCCAAATTATCTCTACTGACAAGGATAGTTTGCTCTCTATGCCCGGCTCTTTAATTTACATTCCAGCTGGCGTACCACATCGTGCGGATGCCTTAAAGCAGTCACAGGTCTCCTTACTTCGCCTACCACTAGGTTCAATCCCTGAACTCACCGAAATATGTATCTTGGATATTTCTCCCATCGTTACTCAACTTTTCAGCTTATGGGAAAATGGTGGGCCGGAGCCAAAGCTTGAGCCCCATTATATTCAGGTTCTCATGGATCAATGCACCCTCTGTAAGGCAGTCGACAATCCGTTAATTGCAAAGGAAGGTATGGACAGAAGGCTGCTACCGGTAATTGATGCATTATCAAATAAGCCGAGTATTAAGTTATCTATCTCAGACTTGTCTAAACAAACAGGGGCTTCTGTACGTACTTTAAACCGACTTTTTTTGACTAGTTTCAAAGCATCTTTCAGGGAGATTCGCCAAAAAGTAGTGATGGAGCGTGCTGAGAAAATGATGGCAAAAGGGATTAGTGCTACTGAAATTGCATTCGAACTTGAGTACTCAAGCCTATCTGCTTTCTCTACTGCATTTAAAGAACATCAGAAAAAAGCACCCCAGAATTAAACTTGGCGTAAATTGTAAACATCGTGGCGCTTCACCCAAAAACTTAGTTTGAGGATCTTTTTAACATGATGCTCTGTTCTTAACGTTTATGGGAAATCGAGTGTCTAAAATAACTATTGTATTTATCAGCATCTTAATGGCATCGAGCTATTTTTTTGCGTCGAGTATGTATACGCCAAGCTTTCCAGATATACAAAGTGAACTGCGTACATCAGAGGCGTTAGTACAGCAGACTTTGAGCCTGTTTTTTATCGCTTTAGCATGCAGTCAGCTAATTTGCGGACCGTTGTCCGAGCGGTATGGACGAAAGCCCGTCGCTGTTCTTTCATCTGTGATCTTTGTGATTGGTTCGATGACATCTCTTATGGCTGACAGCATAAATGTTCTATTACTGGGCAGGGTAATCCAAGGCTTAGGTGTTGGTGGCCTTTATCTACTTTGCCGCACTATCCTTCAAGACGCATTCAGCAAGTCTGAACTCATGGGGATACTTGCTTGGTATGGGATTCTATTTATGAGCCTACCTGGTCTAACGCTCATTTTGGGGGGATATCTGACTCAGCACTTTGGTTGGCAAGGTAATTTTGTCTTCATGGCATGTTTATCGACTGCAACGCTGTTGATTATTTCAGTCATGAAACGCGAAACGATCAGTCACAAGAATCCAGATGCCATTAAGCCTAAACAGATACTAAGAGACTATGCTTTCATCACATCAAACGTAACGTTTCTGTGTTATTTGGCAATGATGTTTAGCGGGACAAGTTGCCTATTGCTTTTCCAAGTAACGGGTTCTTTTGTTGCTCAGAATCAGTTTGATCTAACGGCCGCGGATTATGGCGTAGGATCAATGGTTTTGATAGTGAGTAGCGTAGTATCCAGATTAATTTGGAACCAGTTTCTGAAACATCGTATCAGCGAAAATATGACTCTAGTCTATGGTGGTCTGATTCAGGTTTTGGGTAGCGTTGTCATAACATTAAGCCTTTTGCTGCATAGCTATTCAATAATGTTATTTGGGTTCGCGGTGATGGCTTTTGGTTCCGCATTCTTATTAGCAATAGCAGGTGTTTCGGCATTGTATCTGTTTCCTAATCACAAGGGGCAGGTTGGTGCTATCTACGGTGCTCTTCAGATGATTGGAGCATTTGGTTTTACGTTTTGTTTATCCCTCGTTCCAGCAACTCACGAGGTGATGGTTTTGAGCTGCTGGTTATTGTCTCTGATTAGCTGCGTTGCAATTATTACTATGTACATGTGCCAGCGAAAAACGTATGAAGTACCGGTCGCTTAACCAAGTTCGAGTTAGATAACTGATTGAATTGGTAATGTGACCACCTAATTGTACCCACAAAAAATCCCCTCAAAATAAACTTCTGAGGGGATTTTTGATTAACTATTGATGCGCTTATCAGCCACTAATAATGGGTAACCAACTATTCACTCTCCGCTTCTTTGGAAGCCTCTGTTGCCGTGTTTTTGTACAGCCATTTATCGAGCACAATTTTCAGAGCGTCTATGGATGTTGGCTTTTCTAGGCGGGCATCCATTAACTGTGCGATCATCTCTAGTTCACGCTGGCCTGACTCACCAGAAAGAGCGATGATAGGCGTGTTAGGTGAGCGTGCCTTGATGATCTGACTTGCTTCAAAACCATTCATGACTGGCATTTGTACATCCATTAATATCAAATCGACGTGATTTTTCCTAAACAGTTCGATGGCATTTTCCCCATTTTTTGCTTGCAGGCTGTTTACGCCCAGTCTGGTTAGATACATCTGAACAAGGGTACGTTGCACCTCTTTGTCGTCAACGATGAGCACGGTTGGGGCTATGCTATTCGTAGTAACTTGTGTAGCTATTGCATCGGATTTTTTTTCTTCAGTTCTGATGTTTTGGGGCTGTAAGACGGCTTCATCGGCTTTTTCGACATGGGTCTGGCTTTGCTGCCAGTCGTTAAAGTAAGGTGTCCGTAAAGTGTCCGCTTTTGGTGCATTGGGTACCACAGGGAAATAAAGATGGAACTCAGTAAATTGGCCGCGCTCGGATTGACACTCCACTCTGCCGCCAAATGAACGCATGACTCGTTGACAATAGCCTAACCCCAAGCCGCTACCACCGCTTTTTTGGTAAGAGAAGAAATCGTCGAAGATCTTGTGTCTGATCGCTTCATCAATGCCTGGCCCTGTATCTCTGAAAGTGAGGATATTTTCGTAAGAACCGACTTGGGAACTGATTTCGATTTGGCTATTTGGGTACGAATCAAAATAGTAAATTGCATTGCGGATAAGATTGAAAATTACAAAATTGAATAAAGTTTCGTTTAGATTTGCCACAAAATCTGCGTGTTGAGGTAAGCGAATACGTTCGATGATTTTCTCGTTTTCAAAACCATAGTGGCTGACGGCTTGATCTATTGCTTTGTGGATTGAAGTCATTGAGACCGGTCCATGGTCAAGTGAGCTGTCGCTAACCTCTCGTAATATAATATCAATTAGTTGTCGCCCGCGCTGAACGGCCGCTTGTCCATTTTCAATGTCAAGTTGGACCTGCTTTTCTGGGGCTTGGTTTTCGATATGCTGTTTCAAGACCTCGAAATGAAGTTGTACTTGAGCAAGTGGGTTACGCATCTCATGGGCTATGGAGTTGGCGAGTGCTCGGCTTTGGCGGACTCGTCTATCGGCTTCTATGGTACTTTGAACGCGGGCCAGTAAGGTCTGTAGCGCTGAAATCTCTTCATTAGAGAACATTTGATCATTGCTTTTGTGCGACGATACCAGTAAATGTGTGACAGACTTCCCTTGCCCAAACAATGGCATAACCAAGGCGGTATTGTTCAAACTCATCTTGTCATACAGTGCTTTGAGCGAAAGTTTGGAGGGTGTTTTGTAATCCAGCTCTTGAGATAACTCGTCGAACACCAGCACTGACTCGTTTGTTGAAAGATAGTCTTCGTAGAAGGTTTCGTTGTAGTTGCTATTAACAAGACGAAGCTTGTCTTCAGGGATTTGCAACAGCTGACCTAAACGGCGCATTGCATCGTCAATCGACAGTTTAAAATCTTCTTCCAAGGCCAGTATTTGCTGTACTGGGGTCTTCTTGTTTCCATAAACGAAGAAAGACGCATAGTGACTAACACGTTTGTAGAGTACGTGCCAGGTGATACCGATCATCGCACAGATTGGGATCGCGATTAACCATTGGTTATCGTCAGTTTGGGGGATGAATATCACGCCGAATGGAATTGCTAAAATCATGCATACTAAAAGTGTATTAAGACCAATGTAAGCAAGATATTTCACGCTGTAGAAACGTGAAGTCAGAAGAGCATAGCCAACAAACATCATCTCGCTAATGGAGAGTGCGGGAGGTAGCCAAGTTAGCGAAAAGTCCTTGAGGAAGTAAGTCATTCCGACTTGTATCGCTAGAGTGGATAGCATGTAGACTAGTATCCCAGATATCATATAGCTAGTTTTCGCGAGTGTTAGGCGATTACTATTGACCCTCATAGCTAGTAGGTTGAATAAAGTGAGCAGCATAGAGCAAAGCATAGCGTTGAAAAAGTATGAGGTGTGTGGCCCAAACTCTATACTGAACTGACTTGGTCCTAGCACTTCCACGTACTTAACTGTCTGATCTTGTTGTAAGTTTACACATAATGAATATGTAACCAGTAGGCTGAAGGTGAGACGTTGCCAAAAGTAAACGTTGTCTTTTCTCTGCTCTGCGTGTAGCTGACATGAGAAGTAAAAAGCAAAAGCAAAAGCCAAAGAAGAGGCAATGTTTGCAAACTTAGCCATGAAGATCGCTGTATCCATCCCCAACAACACAAGTAAGTCAGTATGGAAATATGCATTACATCCTATCCATGCAATTATACAGCAGGAATAAGCAATATAAGATGCATGATGTGATCGCCAAATACTTTCATTTTTTTGTCGCAAGCGAATGCAATAGTAAAATAGCCACATGACAACAATTGCTAAAGTTGCAAGAAGGATAATTGCTTTCGCATAGGAGATGGTTTCTAAGTTAAAATCAAAAACGATCATTGTTGATTACCACGTAGTGTTTTTGTTTTCACGAAGCATACGTCGGTAGTCACGAAAGTTAACTTGCTCAAACGCTCTTAACATGAGTTTAATATTCCACAGCCCGCGATAGGTCTTCGTACCATTTCCATTTAAATCACATACGCCTAAATGAAAGTAAGCTTTGGGGCCGATTGCTTTGTAAAAGTCGAGTATCAATGGTTGATCAATTATGGTGAAGCCTATTTTATAGTTGGCTTGGTATAAAAGATTAATCATTTCTTTTTGTGCAAGATAGAGGAAGAAGAGCTTTTGTGTGGTATTCCCGTTGACGGTTAGACGAAGTATTTCACAAAGCACCAATGTATCGGATATCTGTAACTGGAAGTGATGATCAAACTGCACAATAGAATTGCATTGCGATAGATCTGGCGTTGTAAAGAGTTTCAACCTTGTCAGTTCATCATAGCTGCGAAGTGGCATAGAATATTGCCAGTGTTCATTACTGAAGGGAGGCGCATAGCTTAACCAAGTGTCCTTGGTTGACCAGTCTTGCAGAAGTGCCGAGGATACTAGTGTTGGAAACGCTTCATCTACTGGGTGCTTGAGCAAGACAAAGTGTTTACCAGATTGCGAAAGGTGTAATAAAGGCAGCATCTCATACCATTTTTCACCCTTTATGAAGATCTCTAGATTACTTAAAGCAATCGCATCATTGATGGGCATGGCTTGTGGATGGCATGGTGTTTGTACCATGAGTGAATCGGACTCGATGTGCTCAATGATCGCGCCATAATACGCGGAATCTTTAATAGGTAACTCGATACGTGAGTTGGGAGGATCGCTCAGTGGTGATCTTGCCTTTATTACGGCAATCTCGCATTCGCACCAAAAGTCTAACCATGACATATAACATTGGCTTGCGGCCTTCTCTAACAAAACCAATTCAGGGTTCAAGGTGCTTGGGTATCGCTTAATGAGTTCGCGATAGTCCATCAACTCAAACAACACTGACAAGCTTTTGTTTTGATGCTCCGGGAACAAAGATTCAAGGAGGTTTCGTCGATAGTCAGTAACGGTTTGGAAAAGAGCGGTGCGCTGCTCGGTATGATAAGTATTGATGACGAGATCTATTAGTGCTCGTTGTTGCTTTTCGATAGACTCATCGCTAGCCAATAGCGAGTTTAAAGACGATAGTAGTTTCATGGTGTTAACCTAGATTGATATAATTATTTTTATTCGATCTGCACTTATTCCCTGACACTTATATTATGTAAGCCTTGAACTAACGTTATTTTCGTGTGTACAAATAACGTTGCTTGTGTCTACGAGATTAAAAACAAGTTGCATAATCGAGCGCAAGTCTACTACTTGCGTATTTTCTTAACAACCGAACTTTTTCTAGATTATAAAGCTCTAAATTAGTTTTTTCTCAATAACTTAAGAGCAATTCATACGCCTAGCCTAACATGTAGCTAGTGAGCATAAACCTTTGGTTTTATAAACTGATACTAAATATCTATTTTTTGAAGCAATCTCATAACTAATACGCAACTAAATTCACCTTTATAATTGTAGGGAATATAACGACGAGCCAAATATACAATTAACAAATATAATTATGCTTCATACTCGTTTATTTCCACGTCATCGCTTGGCGCTCGCTTGCTTACTTTCTAGTGCATCTACTTTCTCTTTTGCTCAAAGCCAATGTGAGGTGTCTGAACTTCAATTATCACCTGATCTCGCTCTTGCGGTTTCACTAGCCGACAACAGTTGTTATAGCTCTTGGTTCTCTGCATCAAAAAGTTCGTTAACCAATATCTACAGCGAAAACAGCCTGATCCAAATTAGTAATCTACTGAACTTAGAGATAGCCCGTTACCAAGGCGAATCTGAGCAAGCACGCAAGCTTGAAAACTTAGGTGAATTTGTACGCGCAGCTTATTACGTTCGTTATAACGCGCGAGAAGAAGATTTTTCAGAGGCGTTGAGCGAGCGCTTTGCACACTCAACCAATGCATTTCTTGCTCATCCTAATTCGCTAAATCAAGGGCGAGAACAAGTTGGTGCGCTGAAGAGCCTGACTCTAATGGTCGACAACGTGAAGCAGCTTTCACTCACTATGGATGCACAACTTGCGGCACTTAGCCATTTCAACCGTGAAACGGCGCAAGACACACAGTGGGTCGATGGGCTCAATAATCTATTTAGAGCGATGGCCGGCCATGCCGCTCGAGATGACTTCTACGACTACCTAGCAAACAACACTCAACATATAGATACACTAGCGACGTTTGCTCGCGAAAATCGCTGGGCTTTGGATACTGACGCAAGTTTTCTGGTTTATAACGCGGTGCGCGAGACTGGAAGGTTGCTAGCAAGCCCAGATAAAGCGACTAAAGATAAAGCGTTGCAGGTGATGCAAGATGTGATGGCGCAAAATCCACTGGGTAGTCAGCACGACAAACTGTGGCTAGCGGCGGTAGAAATGCTGGGTTACTTTGCACCAGAGGGTTTGAACGGGCTCGATCTTGAACAGGCGAAACGCGACGTTGCTCGACGTATCTTACCTAACCGCTACGAGTGTCAAGGTCCTGCTATTCTTCGCTCTCAAAATCTAACCGAGTCACAAGCTGCAAAGGCATGTGATGTATTGGCGGCAAAAGAGGCAGACTTTCACCAAGTGGCTAATACTGGGCAGCAACCGGTCGCTGACGACAACAATAATAATGTTGAGATCGCGGTATTTGGTAACAAAGGCAGCTATACTGATTACTCTTCATTCCTGTTTGGCAATACGACAGATAACGGTGGTCAGTACTTAGAAGGTAATCCGGCCGGCTTGGATAATGTCGCGCGTTTCGTGGCTTACCGTTACGACAATGGGGATGAGCTCTCCATTCTGAATTTTGAACATGAATACATGCATTACCTAGATGCACGCTTCAATCTATATGGCTCATTTAATGATAACTTGGCTCATGGCTACGTAGTGTGGTGGTTAGAAGGTTTCGCCGAATATATGCACTACAAGCTAGGCTACGATGCCGCAATACGCTTAATTGATAGTGGCAAGATGCGCCTATCGGATGTGTTTGCAACCACTTACTCTCATGATTCGAATCGTATTTACCGATGGGGGTATTTAGCGACTCGCTTTATGCTAGAGGAGCACCCCAATGAAGTGCAAAGCTTACTGGCACTGTCTCGTTCTGGTCAGTTTGCTGAATGGGCAAAGCAGGTAAAAGTGCTTGGCCAACAGTACGACGGTGAATTTGAACGTTGGCTAGATACGGTAACAAGTGAAGACAAACCTGAGCCTGGAGAACCAACTGAACCGACAGAACCAAGTGATCAAATCAAGACTCTTATTGCCAACCAAAGCCTAGTGTTGAGCGGTGAAGCATACAGTGAGCAGCTATTTTATGTTGACGTCCCTGAGAACACCACACACTTTGAGGTGTTAATTGAAGGGAAACCTCAAGGGGATGCTGATCTCTACATGAGCTACAACCGCGCTGCGCATTACTATGACTTTGAGTTCAGCCAGTATGGCAGTGGCAGCAATGAGGTGGTGGTATTTGAGCCAGAGGCGACGGGATATATTAAGCTCGGTCGTTACTACATGAGCGTTACGGGACGAACTGAATTCAACGGGGTGAAGCTGTTTGCATCTTTGGAAACAGAACAACCCGTTCCACAGTCTCCAGAGCAAGATGACCTAACACCTGTGGTATTAGAATCTGGTAAAGCTCATCTGTTTACTGTTCATCAACAACGTTACGCTGCCGTTTATGTTCCAGAGGGTGTACAAGAAGTTCGCGTATGGCTAATCGATCAAAATAATGATCCAGCAGAGAAAGGTAATGTTGATCTGTTTGCAAGCGGTGCATATTGGCCAACCGTTGGGCAGCATGACTATGCGTCGGATTATCGTGGCAGCAATGAGTATCTACAAATACCTGTGACTGAGGAAGGGTACTTACACTTCTTGTTAAGTGCAGAACAGCAAGGTGATGATGTCGAGATGTTAGTCTATTTTCATTAAGGTACAAATCTCGAATATATAGATAACAAGCCGAGTATAAACACTCGGCTTTGTTCTTCTGACAGTTTTCTGTGTTTATAGAGTATTTGCACCATAATCTCTGATGAAGTGATGACATTGGCGGTTTAAGCTTGTAAGCATATGAAACATCGAGATAACGGTGTGGTCACTTGTTAAAACTGAATGATTTATTTAGTGAGGATCTATGAAGAAAGCACGATTAACATCACTACTTGGAGTTGCGACTTTAGTTGGCGTGGTTGCTCTGGCTGGATGCAGTCAGAATGGTGAAGTGATGACTCAGTCACAAGAGAATACGAATCCGATCTGTAGTACTAAAAACCTAACTGGTGGTTGGTCGAAAAGTGAAGTCACACCACAAGCAGAGCAAGCGCTAGACGCCGTGCTTAGCCAAATGAACACGTCTGCAAAGCTTCAACAAATCTTGAGTGTTCGAACTCAAGTGGTGGCTGGTTTGAATTACGCGATTGAGTTTGAAATGGATAATGGTGAAGTGTGGAATACGATTGTATACCGCTCTCTACAAGGCGATATCGAAATGGTTCAGGCCGCGCAGCAAGGCCGTTTGTGTCAGTAGTCTAAGCTAGCTATCAAATATAACGTCTCACACAAAAATGGCTCCCAACTTGGAGCCATTTTTATTCTGATTAGCGCTTTATCGTAAGCTCGTAACGGTTTATTCCGCCTCAGATAATTCAGGTTCTGATACTTCGCTTTCAGATAACTCAACAACGCAAGCTCGGCTGATATCTTCATCGATGTATGCCATACCCAGTTTATTTAGGTAATCCATGCGGTCTGCAGTACGAAGATCGATATCAGGGCCTGCAATCTTGTTATCTTGGTAAACTTTAGCGAGATGAGCCATAAACTGCTCGCCCACACTCATCATTAACAGGCTCATCGCACCCACGTCCGGCCTTACTTTAGCGCGCTGTTTTTCAGACAGGTTTACCGCTAATACGATAGGTTGTTCCTCACCTTCAAAACGAACGCTGCGCTCTCTCACCGTTTGTTGTGCCCAGTAGTACGCAAGCTCTTTGCTCTGAGTTAGGAACACAGGCTCTACAGATTCGGTGTAGTTATTGCCGATGGTTGCCATGGTTTTTACGGCGGCTTGGTTGAGTGCTTTATCACCCGAGCGTTTTAGTCCTTGGCCTTTAATAGAAGCGATTAATGCTGAAGAGGTTCCGTGATACCAAGTATCACCTGTTGCGAAACCATTTTCTGATAGCAGTGTTTTTGCATCTTGTAGGTGTTTAGGTATTGAAGTCATAGGCACTCTCAATCAAAAGAAATTTCAACAAACAGGAATCTCATAAAACATGAATACGGTTAGCTTAAACAGATGTTGCTTAGCTGACCGTGGGTTAGGGCACAAATCTGAGACTTTGAGATAAAGCTGGCAGTACAAGCCTTATCTCAAAGCCTTCCCCCGGATCTTACCGAAGTAAGAGAGAAGGGCGGGGGAGGCTTTAGCGTTAGCGATTAATCAAAAGTGCTAGTGACTAATCAAAAAAGTGCCAGCGATTAATCAAATTGGTTCGATGTATTCAGTTCACCCGCTGCTTTTAGTGCGTTTTCACCAGCGAAGTACTCTTTGTGGTCATCACCCATATCTGAACCAGACATGTTTTGGTGTTTAACACATGCGATACCTTGGCGGATTTCTTTACGTTGAACGTTAGCAACGTAGCCCAACATGCCTTGGTCACCGAAGTACTCTTTCGCAAGGTTATCGGTAGACAGCGCTGCAGTGTGGTAAGTAGGTAGAGTAATTAGGTGGTGGAAGATACCTGCTTCACGAGACGCATCTGCTTGGAATGTGCGAATCTTGTCATCAGCTCGTTTAGACAATTCAGTTTCGTCATATTCAGCACTCATTAGGCTAGCACGGTCGTAGGCAGAAACGTCTTCACCAGCTTCAACCATCGCATCGTATGCTTGTTGACGGAAGTTTAGCGTCCAGTTGAACGATGGAGAGTTGTTGTATACCAGTTTCGCATTAGGGTGTACTTCACGAACGCCATCCATCATCTCTTTGATTTGGCCGATGTGGGGCTTCTCTGTTTCAATCCAAAGCAGGTCAGCACCCGCGTTGATTGCTTCAATACAGTCAAATACACAGCGGTCTTCACCAGTACCTTGACGGAATTGGTACAAGCCAGATGGTAGGCGCTTAGGACGTACCAGCTTGCCTTCACGGTTGAAGCAAACGTCGCCTTGTTTCATGTCAGCTACATCGATCTCTTCAACATCTAGGTAAGAGTTGTAGATGTCACCTTGGTCGCCCGGCTCTTTCACTACTGCGATTTCTTTTGTTAGACCTGCACCTTGTGAATCGGTACGCGCAACGATGATGCCGTTGTCGATGCCTAGCTCAAGGAAAGCGTAACGAAGTGCACGAAGTTTCGCGTGGAAATCAGCGTGAGGTACGGTTACTTTGCCGTCTTGGTGGCCACATTGCTTCTCATCGGCAACTTGGTTCTCGATTTGTAGACAACATGCACCTGCTTCAATCATCTGCTTAGCCATTAGGTAAGTCGCTTCTGCGTTACCGAAACCAGCATCGATATCCGCGATGATTGGCACTACGTGTGTTACGTGGTTGTCAATTTGGTCTTGGATGCGATCTTGTAGGTCAACATCACCTGCTTCACGAGCTGCGTCTAGTTCACGGAATAGACCGCCTAGTTCACGTGCATCTGCTTGGCGAAGGAAGGTGTATAGCTCTTCAACTAGCGCTGCAACTGATGTTTTCTCGTGCATTGATTGGTCTGGTAGTGGACCGAACTCTGAACGAAGTGCTGCAACCATCCAACCAGAAAGGTATAGGTAGCGGCGATCTGTTTTACCATCAAAGTGCTTCTTAATAGAAATCAACTTTTGTTGGCCGATAAAACCGTGCCAGCAACCTAGAGACTGAGTGTATTGAGAGCTGTCTTTATCGTAAGCCTCCATATCCGCACGCATGATATCTGCCGTGTATTGTGCGATATCTAGACCTGTTTTGAATTTGTTTTGAGCTCGCATACGAGCAGCAGATTCAGCATCGATTGCATCCCATGGAGCACCTGCAGCGCTTTTTGCAACTTCTATCATTTCGATATCTTGTGTAATTTGCGACATAACTATTCCTTAGTTTCACGTGGGTATGGTTGCCAACTTGGCTTGGATTAAAACTTTGCTATGGACAAAGAATAATCACACATGTGATAATTTTGTTAATTTATAGTTATTATATTCGGTATTTTTTATATGAATATTGCTCGTATAGACCTTAATTTACTTGTGTATTTAGACATGTTGCTACGTGAAAGAAACGTTACGCGAGCAGCGAATCAGCTGGGGATTACTCAGCCTGCAATGAGTAATGGACTGCGCCGATTACGCGATCTACTTGAGGATCCGTTGCTGGTCAGAACAAGTGAAGGAATGGTGCCAACCGAGCGCGCGCAAAAGTTGCAACCTTTGATTCGCAACATCTTGGCGAATGTAGAAAAGACCTTGCAACCGACGACGGAATTTAACGCAGAAGACAGTGAACGCGTATTTCGTATCATGGCGAGTGACTATGCTGAATCCACCATTATTCAGCCGCTATTAAGAAAGTTGAGTGAGATAGCGCCGAAAATACGCCTCGATATTATGACGCCAAGTGACGTGAGTTATCAGGATGTAGAGCAGGGTACCGTTGATATCATCATTAACCGCTTCGACGATATTCCTCAGTCTTTTCACCAGATGAGCCTTTGGCACGACGGCTTCTCTTGCCTATTCAGCTGCGATAATCCGATAGCTGACAATTTCGATATTCTTTCTTACTTAAAAGCGCAACACATTTGGGTGAGCAAAACCGGTATGGGTACGGGTGTTGGGATTAACCCAAGTGAAGCGCAGAAATTAGGTTGGATCGATGAAGCGCTAATGCGTATAGGTAAAACCCGAAACATTACCGTGTTTACTCGACATTACCTGTCAGCGATTTTATTCGCGCAACAGAAAAACCTGATCCTTACCATCCCAACCAAAGCAGCACAGCTGCAACGCAACAACCCTAAGTTATTGATCAAACCTGCTCCTTTTGCCATCGAACCTTTTGAAGTGAAGATGGCGTGGAGCCCGTTGTTACAAACCAATCCAGACCACCAGTGGATGCGTCGCTTGATAAAAAGTGTCGCCAATGAAATTGAAAGTGGTGTGACGGAATAACCCTATTTTTAGGGTATTTCTTTTGTGAATGTCCATTATAAGTGGCATAAATTAGCTAAATTTTCGTCAGTTACGTAAATTTAAGTGAGTAGTCAGTGATTAACTTGAGAGAGATTTTATGAGCAGTCGTATTCAACAGGGAAGCTTGAACATAGATAGCACCCTCTACCAACTAGTTAATGAACAGATCATCCCTGGCACGGGTATTCTTGCAGAAGACTTCTGGCAGTCATTTGCAACCATCCTCAAAGATCTGGCACCAAAGAACCGTGCATTGCTTATCAAGCGTGAAGATCTCCAACATCAAATCGATGTATGGCACCAAGAGCGTGCGGGTCAAACACTGGATGCTGCAGAATATAAACAGTTCCTACAGCAGATCGGCTACCTAGTACCTGAAGGCGATGACTTCCAAGTAACGACTGCCAATGTTGAGCCTGAAATCGCAACACAAGCTGGGCCGCAGCTTGTAGTGCCTATCATGAACGCGCGCTTTGCACTTAACGCAGCAAACGCGCGCTGGGGCAGTCTATATGATGCGCTCTACGGCACAGACGTGATCAGCGAGAGTGATGGCGCCGAGAAAGGCGGCAGCTTTAACCCTGTACGTGGTGCCAAAGTGGTGAGTTATGCTCGTGGTTTCCTTGATGATGCCGCACCGCTCAATGGCGTTTCTCATAAAGACGTGACTAAATACAGCATCAGTAACGTGAGTATCGGCAACACGCTTACCGCGACTCTAGATAACGGCGAAGAAGTCACGCTAATCGACCGCAATCAATTTATTGGTTATCAGGGTGACGCTAGTGCGCCTTCTTGTATCCTGCTTAAACACAATAACCTTCATATTGAAATTCAAATCGATCCTAGTGCACCAATCGGCAGCATTGATGCAGCCGGTATTAAAGATGTGCTGGTGGAATCTGCACTGACTACCATTATGGATTGTGAAGACTCAGTAGCCGCTGTTGATGGTGAAGATAAGGCACTGGCTTACCGTAACTGGTTAGGCTTGATGAAAGGTGACCTACAAGAGTCGCTAGAAAAAAATGGCAAGACCATTGTTCGTAGCCTTAATCCAGATCGCCAATACACCAGCGTAACGGGTGGTGAGATCTCGCTTAAAGGCCGAAGCATGTTGTTTGTTCGTAATGTTGGTCATTTAATGACGAACCCAGCGATCATTGATGATGAAGGGAATGAAGTACCTGAAGGCATCATGGATGGCATGATTACCTCACTGATTGCTATGCATGATTTGAAAGGTAACAGCCCGTACCAAAACTCGATCGCTAATAGCATCAATATCGTAAAACCTAAGATGCATGGCCCTGAAGAAGTGACATTTACCAATGAGCTGTTTGGTCGCATTGAAGACGCATTAGGTTTAGAACGCTTTACTATCAAAGTTGGCATTATGGATGAAGAGCGCCGTACCTCTGTGAACTTGAAAGAGTGTATCCGCGCCGCTAAAGATCGTGTTGTGTTCATCAACACAGGTTTCTTAGACCGAACGGGTGACGAGATTCATACGAGTATGGAAGCGGGTCCATTTGCTCCTAAAACACAACTTAAAACCATGACATGGATTGGCGCTTACGAAGATCAAAACGTTGATCTGGGCTTAGCTTGTGGCCTGCAAGGTAAAGCCCAAATTGGTAAGGGTATGTGGCCAGAACCAGACAACATGGCAAAGATGATGGATGCCAAAATTGGTCATCCACAAGCGGGTGCTAATACCGCTTGGGTTCCTTCACCTACCGCTGCCACGTTACACGCATTGCACTACCACAAGGTCAGTGTACCGAGTCGCCAAAAAGAGCTGCGCGAGCGTGTGAGAGCGAACGTTGACGATATCCTTACTATTCCTCTACTGGGTAATCAAAAGCTGACTGCACAAGATATTCAAAATGAATTGGATAACAACACGCAAGGCATCCTAGGTTACGTAGTGCGTTGGATTGACCAAGGTGTAGGTTGTTCGAAAGTTCCTGATATTAATAACGTAGGACTTATGGAAGACCGTGCCACACTGCGTATTTCGAGCCAGCACATTGCAAACTGGTTACGCCATGGCATTTGCGATGAAGCCCAAGTGATGAAAACGATGAAGCGCATGGCTGCTGTTGTTGATGAGCAAAACGCTGGGGATCCAAGCTACCAGAATATGGCGCCTAATTTTGAAAACAGCATTGCGTTTTCTGCAGCGTGTCAGTTGGTGTTTGAAGGCTGTGCTCAACCAAGCGGTTATACAGAGCCAGTACTCCACGCTATGCGCTTGAAGCTGAAATCACTTAAGTAGCAAAACAACCGGATAATAAGAAAGAAAAGAATAACAACGATAAAAGTAACCCCCCTTAACCGAGCCCAAGGTGCCGCGCAATATAGCGCGGCTTTTTTTTGGTTCATCGCGGATTAGCGGGAACTAAAAACAAAAACGGTAGTAAGTGATATG
>NZ_JAEFCE010000017.1:0-87514 GCF_016406055.1 Vibrio sp. IB15 | reverse complement strand
CTCCAATCGCAATGGACGAAGGCCTACGTTTCGCTATCCGTGAAGGTGGCCGTACTGTAGGTGCTGGTGTTGTAGCTAAAATCTTCGCTTAATAGCATTTAGATTTTTGCACTCTCTTCATTAGAAGAGCACGCATCAAAAAAGGGGAGCTTCGGCTTCCCTTTTTTATTTTGGTTATAAGGGAAATTCCTAACACGTAATATCCACAGTCTATATTCCGATTTAAATACAGTTATTTACTTAACGGCATAAATCGCCCTCCTAAACTTTATCCTCTTCACAGCCCGTTAATCTCTCTTTTCGACGAAACACTATAACCAATCGATATAAACATACGGTAAATTTTAACTGGTAATAAGAATGATTCCTTTTTATATTTAAATGCAAGTTAAAGGGTTAGGTTTTACTATGTACGTTTGTTTATGCCATGGGGTCTCGGATAAGAAAATCCGCAAGTTGGTATTAGAAGAGGGCATTACTGACATAAAAGGAATTAAAAAGTGTACAGCACTTGGCAGTCAATGCGGCAAGTGTGTACGTTCAGCAAAAGAAGTCATTAACGACACCGCGAAAGACCTGCTTAAACAGGCAAGCTAATTCTGCTCAAAGAGCAGTAGCTTTTTTGACACTTCTCGATTTGGTTCTACAGTTAGAAGAGCCAAAGAGGAGGGCTATGTCATGAAAGGCGATCCTATCATCATTCAACATCTCAACAAAATTCTTGGTAATGAACTTGTCGCAATAAATCAGTATTTCTTGCATGCGCGCATGTATAAAGACTGGGGCTTAAAGCATCTAGCCGACAAGGAGTATCATGAATCCATCGACGAAATGAAACATGCCGACCATCTGATTGAACGAATCTTGTTTCTCGAAGGGCTGCCCAATCTGCAAGATCTAGGCAAACTTAAAATCGGTGAAGATACTCAAGAAATGCTGGAGTGTGACTTATCGTTAGAGATGGAAGCCATTCCGGATCTGAAAAACGCCATCGCTTATGCAGAAGATATTCATGACTATGTGTCACGAGATCTGTTTCTTGAGATTTTGGAAGATGAAGAAGAGCATGTCGATTGGTTAGAAACCCAACTTGGCCTCATCAAAATGACAGGTATTCAAAATTACCTACAAGCTCAATATGTCGATGAAGACGAAGGCTAAAATATATCGATAACAAGGGTAGCTGCTCAGGCGCATCCTAGTGGTTACCTTGCATTTCTTTTTCAGGCGGTAGGGCACTACCAAGAACTAAAAATCCTCCAATCACCCTTCTCAATAGATTCTGCGATTATTTTTCAAACACAGCTTGCAAGTTAAAGTGTGATCTGTATAATGCACCGCACTGGCTTAAGCTGGTTGTGAACCAATGAGCACTGAGGAGTAGGTTTTACCTAGTAATGTATACTCAGCTTATGTTCGCGGTTAATAAAAATAGTAAGGCTTGTCTTTACTTCAAAAGTTAACTGACAATGCGTCCTAATTTTGGATGCTACGGTTTCACATAAATCAATCGGCATTCTCTCGTTTTATCGAGTTTGAGTGGCGATATTGTTTGTGTAATTTTTAATAATTGGAGCTCTGTCTCATGCAGAACCAACGTATTCGTATCCGCCTTAAAGCGTTTGATTACAAGCTAATCGATGCTTCAACTGCGGAAATCGTTGAAACAGCAAAACGTACTGGCGCACAGGTTCGTGGTCCTATCCCACTACCTACTCGTAAAGAGCGTTTCACTGTTCTTACCTCTCCACACGTCAACAAAGATGCACGTGACCAGTACGAAATCCGTACTCACAAGCGTTTGATCGACATCGTTGAGCCAACAGACAAAACTGTTGATGCTCTAATGCGTCTTGATCTTGCAGCTGGCGTTGATGTTCAAATCAGCCTAGGTTAAGGGAGATAAGAATAATGATTGGTCTAGTCGGACGTAAAGTGGGTATGACCCGCGTATTTACTGAAGAAGGCGTTTCTATCCCAGTAACTGTTGTTGAGGTTGAAGCGAACCGTATTTCTCAAGTTAAAACTCTAGAGAACGACGGCTACGCAGCAATCCAAGTAACTACTGGTGCTAAGAAAGCTAACCGTGTAACTAAACCTGAAGCTGGTCACTTCGCGAAAGCGGGTGTAGAAGCAGGTCGCGGTCTTTGGGAATTCCGTTTAGAAAACGGCGAAGAGTTTGAAGTTGGCGCTGAGCTAAACGTAGAACTTTTCAACGAAATTAAAAAAGTAGACGTTACTGGTACATCTAAAGGTAAAGGCTTCCAAGGCGCTGTTAAGCGTTGGAACTTCTCTACTCAAGATATGACTCACGGTAACTCTTTGTCTCACCGTGCACCGGGTTCAATTGGCCAATGTCAAACTCCAGGTCGCGTGTTTAAAGGCAAGAAAATGGCAGGTCACATGGGTGCTGAGCGTGTAACGACTCAAAACCTAGAGATCGTACGTGTTGACGCTGAGCGCAATCTGCTTCTTATTAAAGGTGCAGTACCAGGCTCAACAGGCGGCAACGTGATCGTAAAACCTGCTGTTAAAGCATAACGTCTAGGAGTAAGTAATGGAATTGATGGTTAAAGGTGCTGATGCACTAACTGTTTCCGAGACTACTTTCGGACGTGACTTCAACGAAGCTCTTGTACACCAAGTAGTTGTTGCATATGCAGCAGGTGCTCGTCAAGGTACTCGTGCTCAAAAGACTCGTTCTGAAGTATCTGGCGGTGGCGCTAAGCCATGGCGTCAAAAAGGTACTGGCCGCGCACGTGCTGGTACAATTCGTAGCCCAATCTGGCGTACAGGTGGTGTTACTTTTGCTGCGAAACCACAAGATCACAGCCAAAAAGTAAACAAGAAAATGTACCGCGGTGCTATGAAGAGCATTCTTTCTGAGCTTGTTCGTCAAGAGCGTCTAATCGTTGTTGATAACTTCTCAGTAGAAGCACCAAAAACAAAAGAACTTGTAGCTAAGCTTAAAGAGCTTGAGCTAAGCGACGTTCTGATTGTAACTGGCGAAGTAGATGAAAATCTATTCTTAGCTGCTCGTAACCTATACAAAGTTGACGCACGTGACGTTGCTGGTGTTGATCCAGTATCTCTAATTGCATTCGACAAGGTTCTAATGACTGCTGACGCAGTTAAGCAAGTTGAGGAGATGCTAGCATGATCACTGAAGAGCGTATCTTAAAAGTTCTACGTGCTCCGCACATCTCTGAAAAAGCAACTATGGCAGCTGAGAAAGCGAACACTATCGTTTTCAAAGTAGCTAAAGATGCAACTAAGAAAGAGATCAAAGCAGCTGTAGAAAAGCTATTTGAAGTTGAAGTTAAGTCTGTAAATACTCTTGTTCAAAAGGGTAAGACCAAACGTCAAGGTATGCGTGAAGGCCGTCGTTCAGACGTTAAGAAAGCCTACGTTACTTTGAAAGAAGGTCAAGATCTTGACTTCGTTGGCGGCGCGGAATAACAGGAGTAGTTAAAAATGGCTATTGTTAAATGTAAGCCGACTTCCCCTGGTCGTCGTCACGTCGTTAAAGTTGTTAACGCTGACCTACACAAGGGTAAGCCATACGCACCTCTTCTAGAGAAAAACTCTAAGAACGGTGGTCGTAACAACAACGGTCGTATCACAGTACGTCACATCGGCGGTGGTCACAAGCACCACTACCGTGTAATTGACTTCAAACGTACTAAAGATGGCATCCCAGCGAAAGTTGAGCGTCTAGAATACGATCCAAACCGTAGCGCTAACATCGCTCTAGTTCTGTACGCAGACGGTGAGCGTCGTTACATCATTGCACCAAAAGGTGTTCAAGCAGGTGACCAGATCCAATCTGGTGTTGATGCGCCAATCAAAGCAGGTAACACTCTGCCGATGCGTAACATCCCAGTAGGTTCTACTGTACACTGTGTTGAACTTAAGCCTGGTAAAGGTGCTCAACTAGCTCGTTCGGCTGGTGCTTATGCTCAAATCGTTGCTCGCGACGGTGCATACATCACTATCCGTCTACGTTCTGGTGAAATGCGCAAAGTACTTTCTGAAGGTCGTGCAACGATCGGTGAAGTTGGTAACTCTGAGCATATGCTACGTGAACTTGGTAAAGCTGGTGCTTCACGCTGGCGCGGCGTACGTCCAACCGTACGTGGTGTAGTAATGAACCCGGTGGATCACCCACACGGTGGTGGTGAAGGCCGCACATCTGGTGGTCGTCACCCAGTTTCTCCTTGGGGCGTTCCTACTAAGGGCTTCAAGACTCGTAAGAACAAGCGCACTGACAAGTACATCGTACGTCGTCGCACTAAATAATTTATAAAGAGGAATCGCCATGCCACGTTCTCTCAAGAAAGGTCCTTTTATTGACCTACACTTGCTGAAGAAGGTAGAGAAAGCGGTGGAAAGCGGAGACAAAAAGCCTATTAAGACTTGGTCCCGTCGCTCAATGATCATCCCAACAATGATTGGTTTGACCATCGCTGTCCATAATGGTCGTCAGCACGTTCCAGTTTTCGTTACCGAAGAAATGATCGGTCACAAACTGGGCGAATTTGCACCAACTCGTACTTATCGCGGTCATGCTGCAGATAAGAAAGCTAAGAAGAAGTAAGGAGTAGATGATGGAAGCTTTAGCTAAACATAACTTTGCTCGTATTTCTCCACAGAAAGCTCGCTTAGTTGCAGACCAAATTCGCGGTAAGTCGGTAGACCAAGCTCTAGAAATTCTAACTTTCAGCAACAAAAAAGCTGCTGTATTGGTTAAGAAGGTTCTTGAGTCAGCTATCGCTAACGCGGAACATAACGAAGGTGCAGATATCGACGATCTAAATGTCGCTAAAATCTTCGTAGATGAGGGCCCTATCATGAAGCGTATTATGCCTCGTGCTAAAGGTCGTGCGGATCGTATCTTGAAGCGTTCAAGCCACATCACTATTGTTGTAGCAGATCGCTAAAGACTAGGAGAGTAAGCAATGGGTCAGAAAGTACATCCTAATGGTATTCGTCTTGGCATCGTTAAGCCTTGGAATGCTACATGGTTTGCTAATACCAAAGATTTCGCTGACAACCTAGACGGCGACTTCAAGGTACGTCAGTTCCTTACAAAGGAACTACAAAAAGCATCACTATCTCGTATCGTTATCGAGCGTCCAGCTAAGAGCATCCGTGTGACTATTCACACTGCTCGTCCTGGCGTTGTTATCGGTAAGAAAGGTGAAGACGTAGAGAAGCTACGCGCAGCTGTAGCTAAAATCGCAGGTGTACCAGCGCAAATCAATATCGCTGAAGTACGTAAGCCTGAGTTAGATGGTCAGCTTGTAGCTGATAGCATCGCGTCTCAACTAGAGCGTCGTGTTATGTTCCGTCGTGCTATGAAGCGCGCAGTACAAAACGCAATGCGTCTAGGCGCTAAAGGTATCAAAGTGGAAGTAAGTGGTCGTCTAGGCGGCGCTGAAATCGCACGTTCTGAGTGGTACCGTGAAGGCCGTGTGCCTCTACACACTCTACGTGCAGACATTGATTACGCAACTTCTTCGGCTCACACTCAATACGGTGTGATCGGCATTAAAGTTTGGATCTTCAAAGGTGAGATTCTAGGCGGTATGCCAGCTGCTAACGCAGTAGAGCCTAAAGGCGATAAGCCTAAGAAGCAGCGTAAAGGCCGTAAGTAAGGAGTCGAACGATGCTACAACCAAAACGTACTAAGTTCCGCAAGGTTATGACTGGTCGTAACCGTGGTCTAGCTAAAGGTACTGAAGTAAGCTTCGGCGAATTCGGTCTTAAAGCTGTTGGCCGTGGTCGTCTGACTGCACGTCAAATCGAAGCGGCACGTCGTGCTATGACACGTCACATTAAGCGTCAAGGTCAAATCTGGATCCGTGTATTCCCAGACAAACCGATTACTGAAAAGCCTCTTGAAGTTCGTCAAGGTAAAGGTAAAGGTTCAGTAGCGTACTGGGTTGCTCAAATCCAACCTGGCAAAGTTATGTACGAAATGAATGGCGTACCTGAAGAGTTGGCACGTGAAGCGTTCCGCCTAGCGGCACGTAAACTGCCTGTTAAAACTACTTTTGTAACTAAGCAGGTGATGTGATGAAAGCACAAGATCTACGCGAAAAGAACGTTGAAGAGCTTAACGCTGAGCTATTGAATTTGCTACGTGAACAGTTCAACTTGCGCATGCAAGCTGCAACTGGTCAGCTTCAGCAAACTCATACTCTAAAAGCTGTACGCCGTGATATCGCACGTGTGAAAACTGTTTTGACTGAAAAGGCAGGCGCATAATGAGCGAAACTAACCGCATCCAGCAAGGCCGTGTAGTAAGTGACAAGATGGACAAGTCTATCGTTGTTGCTATCGAACGTACTGTAAAACACCCAATTTACGGTAAATACGTTAAACGCACGACTAAAGTACACGCACACGACGAAGACAACACTTGTGGCCTAGGCGACAAAGTTGAAATCGCTGAGTGTCGTCCTCTGTCTAAGACTAAGTCTTGGACATTGGTTAAAGTTCTAGAAAAAGCGAAGATTTAATCTTTGTAATTCTATAACTTATAAGCGGCTCCAAATTATTTTTGGGGCCGCTTGTTTTTTGTCTACCCAATTTAAAAAAAGGGTGGTACAATTCGCGTCCCTTTTAAAGAGGCAGCCCGACCCGAGAGGGTCTAGTTTTAATATTTAGCGGAGCACTAACAATGATCCAGATGCAAAGTACACTTGACGCAGCAGATAACTCTGGCGCGCGCAAGGTAATGTGTATTAAGGTTCTGGGTGGCTCTCACCGCCGTTATGCACATATCGGTGACATCATCAAAGTTACAGTTAAGGAAGCAATTCCTCGCGGTAAAGTAAAAAAAGGTGATGTTCTGAAGGCGGTAGTAGTGCGCACCCGTAAAGGCGTTCGTCGCCCAGACGGTTCTGTCATTCGCTTCGACAGTAATGCTTGTGTATTGTTAAACGACACTACTGAGCAACCAGTCGGCACACGTATCTTTGGTCCTGTGACTCGTGAACTTCGTAACGCGAAATTCATGAAGATTGTATCACTAGCACCTGAAGTTCTGTAAGGAGCGGCAATATGGCAGCTAAAATCCGTCGTAATGACGAAGTAATCATTCTTGCTGGTAAAGATAAAGGCAAGAAAGGTAAAGTAACTAAGGTTCTGACAACTGGTAAAGTTATCGTTGAAGGCATCAACCTTGTTAAGAAACACCAAAAGCCGGTTCCGGCTCTAGGTCAACAAGGTGGCATCGTTGAACAAGAAGCAGCTATTGACGCTTCTAACGTTGCAGTTTTTAACGCGGCTACTGGTAAAGCAGACCGTATCGGTTTCCGTATCGAAGATGGCAAGAAAGTTCGTTTCTTCAAATCTAACGGCGAAACTGTTTCTAACTAATTAGAAGTAATTTGGAGTTCTACTATGGCGAAACTGCATGATTACTACAAGTCGTCTGTAGTCGCTGAGCTTACCAAAGAGTTCAGCTACACAAGCGTCATGCAAGTCCCTAGGATTGAGAAAATCACCCTAAACATGGGCGTTGGTGAAGCAATCAACGATAAGAAACTGCTAGAAAACGCAGCAGCTGATATGGCAACGATCTCTGGTCAAAAGCCACTTATCACTAAAGCGCGTAAATCTGTAGCTGGTTTCAAAATTCGTGAAGGCTACCCAATTGGTTGTAAAGTAACCTTGCGTGGTGAGCGCATGTGGGAATTTTTAGAGCGTTTAATCTCTATCGCACTTCCACGTGTACGTGATTTCCGTGGTGTTAGCGCTAAGTCTTTCGACGGTCGCGGTAACTACAGCATGGGCGTTCGCGAGCAAATCATCTTTCCGGAAATCGACTACGATAAAGTCGATCGTGTCCGCGGTCTTGATATCACTATCACGACTTCTGCGGGTTCCGATGAGGAAGGCCGAGCTCTGCTGGCTGCCTTTAACTTCCCATTCCGTAAGTAAGGGTAGGGTTACTGTTATGGCTAAACAATCAATGAAAGCACGTGAAGCTAAACGTGCAAAACTAGTAGCTAAGTTCGCTGAAAAGCGTTCTGCGCTAAAAGTTATCATTAGCGATGTAAACGCATCTGAAGAAGATCGTTGGAATGCGGTTCTTAAACTGCAATCTCTTCCACGTGATTCAAGTGCATCACGTCAGCGTAACCGTTGCAACCAAACTGGTCGTCCACACGGTTACCTACGTAAATTCGGTCTAAGCCGCATTAAGGTTCGTGAAGCTTGCATGAAAGGCGAGATTCCGGGTCTTCGTAAGGCTAGCTGGTAATTGCCACTTAATCATTTGGAGTAAATCTTATGAGCATGCAAGATCCGATTTCGGATATGCTGACCCGCGTTCGTAACGGTCAGGCAGCAAACAAAGTTGCTGTAAAAATGCCTTCTTCAAAGCTTAAAGTTGCAATTGCTGCACTACTAAAAGCTGAAGGTTACATCGTAGACTTCGCTGTTGAAGGCGAAGCAAAACCTGAGCTAGAAGTTACTCTTAAGTACTTCCAAGCTAAACCTGTAATCGAGCAAATCAAGCGTGTATCACGTCCTGGTCTAAGAGTTTATAAAAATAAAGACTCTCTACCAACAGTGATGGGCGGTCTTGGTATTGCAGTTGTTTCTACTTCCAAGGGTCTAATGTCTGACCGTGCTGCTCGTAAAGCAGGTCTTGGCGGTGAAATCATCTGTTACGTAGCTTAATAAGGAGTAGATTATGTCTCGTGTTGCTAAAGCACCTGTCGCTATTCCAGCTGGCGTAGAGGTGAAACTAAACGGCCAAGAAGTTACTGTAAAAGGTAGCAAAGGTGAGCTTACTCGCGTTCTTAACAACGCCGTAGTTATTGCACAGGAAGAAAACAACCTAACTTTCGGTCCGAAAGAAGGTGTTGCTAACGCATGGGCACAAGCTGGTACAGCTCGCGCTCTAGTTAACAACATGGTTGTGGGTGTTACAGAGGGCTTCACTAAGAAGCTAACTCTAAAGGGTGTTGGTTACCGTGCTGCTATGAAAGGCAACTCTGTAGCTCTAACTCTTGGTTTTTCTCACCCAGTAGAGCACGCTCTACCTGAAGGTATTAAAGCTGAGTGCCCTAGCCAAACTGAGATCGTTGTAACTGGTTGTGACAAGCAGCTAGTTGGTCAAGTTGCGGCTGACATTCGTTCTTACCGTGCTCCTGAGCCTTACAAAGGTAAAGGTGTTCGTTACGCAGATGAAAATGTGCGTACTAAAGAAGCTAAGAAGAAGTAAGGTATCACTATGGATAAGAAAGCATCTCGCATCCGTCGTGCTACACGTGCACGTCGTAAGATTGCAGAACTTGGTGCAACTCGCCTGGTAGTACACCGTACTCCTCGCCATGTTTACGCACAAGTTATCGCGGCAAACGGCTCTGAGGTTATCGCAGCTGCTTCTACTGTAGAAAAAGCGATCCGTGAGCAAGTTAAGAACACTGGTAACGTTGATGCAGCTAAAGCAGTTGGTAAAGCTGTTGCTGAGCGCGCTCTTGAAAAAGGCGTAGCTTCAGTTGCATTCGATCGTTCTGGTTTCCAATACCACGGTCGAGTAGCGGCGCTAGCAGAATCTGCTCGCGAAGCTGGTCTGAAATTCTAAGGTAGGGTTGGAAGATGGCTAAAGAACAACAACAAGCTAATGATTTGCAAGAAAAGCTAATCGCTGTTAACCGTGTATCTAAGACGGTTAAAGGTGGTCGAATCATGAGCTTCACTGCACTAACAGTAGTTGGTGACGGTAATGGTCGTGTAGGTTTCGGTTACGGCAAAGCTCGTGAAGTACCTGCTGCGATTCAAAAAGCAATGGAAAAAGCGCGTCGTAACATGGTTACTGTTGCGCTGAACGAAGGCACTCTTCACCACCCGGTGAAAGGTCGTCATTCGGGCTCTAAAGTTTACATGCAGCCAGCTGCAGAAGGTACAGGTGTTATTGCCGGTGGTGCAATGCGTGCTGTACTTGAAGTTGCGGGCGTACATAACGTACTTTCTAAAGCATACGGTTCTACGAACCCTATCAACATCGTTCGTGCAACGATTGGTGCTCTAGTAGACGTTAAGTCACCAGAAATGGTTGCTGCTAAACGTGGTCTAACTGTTGAATCTATTTCGGAGTAAGCACACGATGGCAACTATTAAAGTAACTCAAACTAAAAGCTCAATTGGTCGCCTACCTAAGCACAAAGCGTGTCTTAAAGGTCTAGGTCTTCGTCGCATCAACCATACAGTAGAACTTGAAGATACTCCGTGCGTACGCGGTATGATCAACAAGGTTTACTACATGGTTAAGATTGAGGAGTAATCAGAATGCGTTTGAATACTCTATCACCGGCTGCTGGCTCTAAACCTTCTAAGAAGCGTGTAGGTCGTGGTATCGGTTCTGGCCTTGGTAAAACAGGTGGCCGCGGTCACAAAGGTCAAAAGTCACGTTCTGGCGGCTCTGTTCGTCCAGGTTTTGAAGGCGGTCAAATGCCTCTAAAACAACGTCTACCTAAATTCGGTTTCACTTCTCGTAAGAGCCTAGTGTCTGCTGAAGTTCGTCTAGCTGAGCTAGCGAAAGTAACAGGTGACGTAGTTGATCTTAACAGCCTTAAAGCTGCTAACGTTATCACTAAGAACATCGAATTCGTTAAGATCGTTCTTTCTGGTGACCTGAGCAAAGCTGTGACTGTTAAAGGTCTACGCGTGACTAAAGGCGCTAAAGCTGCAATCGAAGCTGCAGGCGGTAAAATCGAGGAATAATCTCGAGGAACGAGGTACAGATGGCTAAGAAACCAGGACAAGATTTTCGTAGTGCTCAGAGCGGCTTAAGTGAACTAAAGTCGCGCTTATTATTCGTAATTGGTGCACTTTTAGTATTCCGAGCCGGCTCTTTTGTGCCGATCCCTGGTATTGACGCAGCTGTACTTGCCGATTTGTTCGATCAGCAAAAAGGTACCATCGTTGAAATGTTTAACATGTTCTCCGGTGGTGCTCTTGAGCGTGCATCTATATTAGCATTGGGTATCATGCCGTACATTTCGGCATCGATCGTAGTCCAATTGTTAACTGTAGTTCATCCAGCGTTAGCGGAACTCAAGAAAGAGGGTGAAGCAGGCCGTCGTAAGATAAGCCAATATACACGCTACGGCACGCTTGTACTTGCAACATTCCAAGCTATTGGTATTGCAACGGGCTTACCAAACATGGTCGACAATCTGGTTGTTATCAACCAAACCATGTTTACGCTTATTGCTACCGTGAGTTTAGTAACTGGTACCATGTTCTTAATGTGGTTAGGTGAACAAATCACTGAGCGAGGAATCGGTAATGGTATTTCCATTCTGATTTTTGCAGGTATTGTTGCTGGATTGCCTTCTGCAATCGGTCAAACAATCGAGCAAGCGCGTCAAGGTGAATTGCATGTGCTTCTTCTGCTGTTGATTGCTGTATTGTCTTTTGCTGTTATCTACTTCGTAGTTTTCATGGAACGTGGTCAACGTCGTATCGTCGTTAACTATGCGAAACGTCAACAAGGTCGTAAGGTTTTTGCAGCACAAAGCTCTCACTTGCCTCTTAAAATTAATATGGCAGGTGTTATTCCAGCGATTTTCGCATCGAGCATTATTTTGTTCCCAGGAACATTAGCACAGTGGTTTGGTCAAAATGGTGAAAGCAGCGCGTTCGGTTGGTTAACTGACGTGTCATTAGCTCTTAGCCCAGGTCAGCCTCTGTATGTAATGCTTTATGCAGCAGCTATAATCTTCTTCTGTTTCTTCTATACAGCGTTGGTGTTTAACCCACGTGAAACAGCTGATAACTTGAAGAAGTCTGGTGCATTCGTACCCGGTATCCGCCCAGGTGAGCAGACAGCGAAATATATCGATAAAGTGATGACTAGACTAACCCTTGCGGGCGCTCTATACATTACTTTTATATGTCTGATTCCTGAATTCATGATGGTCGCGTGGAACGTTCGTTTCTACTTCGGCGGCACTTCACTACTAATCGTAGTGGTAGTTATCATGGATTTCATGGCACAGGTACAGACTCATCTGATGTCACAACAGTATGATTCTGTGTTAAAGAAAGCGAATCTGAAAGGTTACGGCCGTTAATTCGGTGGTAATAATTTCAGTTCCATTTACGGAGTTTAGCAATGAAAGTTCGTGCTTCCGTTAAAAAAATCTGCCGTAACTGTAAAGTTATCAAGCGTAACGGTGTCGTTCGCGTGATTTGCAGTGAGCCAAAGCATAAGCAACGCCAAGGCTAATCAGCAGAAATTTTTACTTGAAATACAAGGTAGAGTCGAGTATATTCCTCGGCCTACCTTTTGCGTGCAAAAGAAGTAGTATGCCGCAGCGTATCCATAACGGGCTTTGCTGCGGATAATTCTTTTATGAACCCCTTAGGAGTGAATAATGGCCCGTATAGCCGGCATTAACATTCCTGATCACAAGCATTCTGTAATTGCACTTACTGCAATCTACGGTATCGGTAAAACTCGCTCTCAAGCTATTCTAGCTGAAGTGGGTATTGCTGAAGATGCTAAGATCAGTGAACTAACTGAAGAGCAGATCGATCAACTGCGTGATGGTGTAGCTAAGTACACTGTAGAAGGTGATCTACGTCGTGAAGTATCGATGAACATCAAGCGTCTTATGGACCTTGGCTGTTACCGCGGTCTTCGTCATCGTCGCAGTCTACCACTACGTGGACAGCGTACTAAAACCAACGCTCGCACCCGTAAGGGTCCGCGCAAGCCGATCAAGAAATAGTCGGATAAGGTAGAGTACAATGGCAAAACAACCAACTCGCGCGCGTAAGCGCGTACGCAAGCAAGTAGCTGATGGCGTAGCGCACATTCATGCTTCTTTCAACAACACAATCGTAACTATCACTGACCGTCAAGGCAACGCTCTTGCATGGGCTACAGCAGGTGGTTCAGGTTTCCGTGGTTCTCGTAAATCTACTCCGTTCGCAGCACAAGTTGCAGCTGAGCGTTGTGGTGAAATGGCTAAAGAATATGGCCTAAAGAACTTGGAAGTTATGGTTAAGGGTCCAGGTCCAGGTCGTGAATCTACTGTTCGCGCACTGAACGCTGCTGGTTTCCGTATCACTAACATTGTTGATGCGACACCAATCCCTCATAACGGTTGTCGTCCACCTAAGAAACGTCGCGTTTAAGTTTCGTTTCTAGGAATATTGGAGAAAGATCATGGCAAGATATTTGGGTCCTAAGCTAAAGCTTAGCCGTCGCGAAGGTACTGACTTATTCCTTAAGTCTGGTGTCCGTGCGATCGATACCAAGTGTAAAATTGATAACGCACCAGGTGTACACGGCGCTCGTCGCGGTCGTCTATCTGAGTATGGCGTTCAGCTTCGTGAGAAGCAAAAAGTTCGTCGTATCTACGGCGTTCTAGAAAAACAATTCCGCAACTACTACAAAGAAGCTGCACGTCTAAAAGGCAACACGGGTGCAAACCTGCTTCAGCTTCTTGAAGGTCGTCTTGATAACGTAGTTTACCGTATGGGCTTTGGTGCAACTCGCGCTGAATCTCGTCAACTAGTTAGCCACAAGTCTATCCTAGTTAACGGTAAAGTTGTAAACGTTCCTTCTTTCAAAGTAGCGGCAAACGACGTTGTTTCTATCCGCGAGAAAGCTAAACAGCAATCTCGTATTAAAGCGGCTCTAGAAGTTGCTGAACAACGTGAAAAGCCAACTTGGATTGAAGTAGATGCTGGCAAAATGGAAGGTACATTCAAGCGTATGCCTGAGCGTTCTGACCTATCAGCTGACATCAATGAACACTTGATCGTCGAACTTTACTCTAAGTAAGGTTAAAAAAAGAGAGGACACAATGCAGGGTTCTGTAACAGAATTTCTTAAGCCGCGTCTTGTTGACATTGAACAGATCAATACGACACACGCGAAAGTAACTCTTGAGCCATTAGAGCGCGGTTTCGGCCACACTCTAGGTAATGCTCTTCGCCGCATTCTTCTATCTTCTATGCCGGGTTGTGCCGTAACAGAAGTTGAAATCGAAGGTGTGCTACACGAATACAGCACTAAAGAAGGCGTTCAGGAAGATATCCTGGAAATCCTTCTAAACCTTAAAGGTTTGGCTGTGCGCGTTGCTGAAGGCAAAGATGAAGTGTTTATTACACTGAACAAATCAGGCTCAGGCCCTGTTGTTGCAGGTGACATCACCCACGATGGTGATGTAGAGATCGCTAACCCTGAGCACGTAATTTGTCACCTAACGGATGACAACGCTGAGATCGCTATGCGCATCAAAGTTGAACGTGGTCGTGGTTACGTTCCAGCTTCAGCTCGTATCCATACTGAAGAAGATGAGCGTCCAATCGGTCGTCTACTTGTTGACGCTACTTACAGCCCGGTTGATAAAATCGCTTACGCTGTAGAAGCGGCACGTGTAGAACAACGTACTGATTTAGACAAGCTTGTTATCGATATGGAAACGAACGGTACTCTAGAACCTGAGGAAGCAATCCGTCGTGCAGCTACTATTCTAGCTGAACAACTGGATGCGTTCGTAGATCTTCGTGATGTACGTGTACCTGAGGAGAAGGAAGAGAAGCCAGAATTCGATCCTATCCTACTACGTCCTGTAGACGATCTTGAACTAACAGTTCGCTCTGCTAACTGTTTGAAAGCAGAAGCGATTCACTACATCGGTGATCTTGTACAGCGCACTGAGGTTGAGCTACTTAAAACGCCAAACCTTGGTAAGAAATCTCTTACAGAGATTAAAGATGTGCTTGCTTCACGTGGTCTTTCTCTAGGCATGCGTCTAGAAAACTGGCCACCAGCGTCAATCGCTGAAGATTAATCGAAAAGTTAGAAGGATTAGGTCATGCGCCATCGTAAAAGTGGTCGTCAACTCAACCGCAACAGCAGTCATCGTAAAGCGATGTTCAGCAACATGGCTAGCTCTCTTGTTCGTCACGAAGTTATCAAAACTACCGTGCCTAAAGCAAAAGAACTACGTCGCGTAATTGAGCCGTTGATTACCCTAGCTAAGACAGACAGTGTTGCTAACCGTCGTCTTGCATTCGCTCGCACTCGTGATAACGAAGTGGTAGCAAAACTATTTAATGAACTAGGCCCGCGTTTCGCGGCTCGCCAAGGTGGTTACACTCGCATTCTTAAATGTGGTTTCCGTACTGGTGATAAAGCTCCAATGGCTTACATTGAGCTTGTAGACCGCCCAGCTGCTGAAGAAGCTGCTGAGTAATCTATCTAGATTCTTAATACAAAAAGCCGAGCATTAGCTCGGCTTTTTTGTATCTGGACTTTGCGTTTTTAAAGGTTGAATCTTGCACCACGATGTTTGGCATTTATTCTTGCCTTCTCGGCTTCACTATTCAAAATATCTCGCATCTCGCATCTCGCATCTCGCATCTCGCATCTCGCATCTCGCATCTCGCATCTTCCACCCACAAAAAAGAGCACCGAAGTGCCCTTATCATTTTCTAAAACTAACCGCTCACTATTATTGCCAAATAGCAGTCAAAGAATCCATCAAGCCACTCGTTGCGCCTTGAGATTGCAGTGTTTGCAGAATGATTGGTGCAAACGTTGATACCATCGATGGATCCATACCTAAACTAGAAAAGGCACTTTCAACTGCACCTTGTGAGTTTAGTAGTGATGATAGACCCGTTGACTCCAGACTAGACATACCTGGGATAAGTGACGCAAGCTCTTTGTTATCTGTAGTATCTAGTGAGTTCTGTGCCAGTGCTAACATAGAACCGATACCACCAATCGCTTGATCGCTAGTGACAGACGCTTGGTCAGCAACAGTGTCAGCAAGCGGTGTTGTTTCATTCTGTTGAGACCACATGTTTACAGCTGCCATTAATGCAGTTTGTGATAGTTGAGAGTAGTTGGTATCAGAACCAGAACTGGTTTGTTCAGAGTCGCTAGTGCTAGCGCAAGAGACAACAGCAAGGCTGCTTAAAACTGTGATGAGTACTTTCTTCATTATTCGTCCTTAAGTAATAAAGTAATTTACTCTTTCACTATAAACGAAAAATGGCGATGTAGTGACATCGCCGTTGGATTATTTCAATTTTATTTGCCTATAGTATTTTGTTTTACTAAAGGTTTTTATAAAAATTAAAGAATAGCTAGAAGTTCAACTTCAAATACTAGAGCTGCAAATGGTGGGATTGCAGCACCTGCGCCACGCTCACCGTATGCTAGATCTTGAGGGATGTATAGCTTCCACTTAGAGCCAACAGGCATCATTTGTAGAGCTTGTACCCAACCTTGAATTACGCCAGTTACTGGGAATTCAGCTGGTTGACCGCGAGATACAGAGCTGTCGAAAACAGTACCGTCAGTTAGTTCGCCGTGATAGTGAACACGTACTTGCTTGTCTGCAGTTGGGATTTCGCCAGTGCCTTCCGTTAGTACTTCGTATTGAAGACCAGACTCAAGAACGGTTACTTCTGAACGAAGAGCGTTGTCAGCTAGGAAAGCTTCGCCGTCAGCAGCTGCAGCTTTAGCTAGTTCTTGACGTGCAGCTTCACCGCGAGTGTGTAGCTCTTGTAGTGCGTTGTTGATTTCGTCAACTTCGATAGCTGGCATGTCACCAACTAGAGCTGTAGCGATACCAGCAGCGATTGCGTCAACGTTTAGGCCTTCAAGACCAGAACCAGCAAGTTGTTGGCCCATTTGTAGACCGATACCGTAGCTAGCTTTTTGCTCTACAGTTTCAAATTTTACTTCAGACATGAAAAGTCACTCTTTTTGTCAGTACGAAAAAGGTAAGAATACCAGTATTAGCAGCGTGAAGAAACGGCTAGTCCCTGATCACTTGCGCTTTACCGTGTCCAAATCACAGCCATGTCAATTTTCTTGCATTGAGCCCCGTTGTGACGGAAAGATCTATACTGTTGGTACTTTGGTTTTTATACTGTAGTTATTCAATGTATAGGACGCAGTGGTATGAATCGTCGTCAAAAGAAAAAGCAGAAAGTTGACCACTTAGCAGAACTCAAGGATCGACTGAATCAGGTCAAAGAGAAATTGAGCTCGATCGATATTAAAGGAATGAAAACCTCAGCAGTGCAAACTTGGGGCTCATTACCCAAATTACACCAAAGATTATTAATGGTGATTTCGCCGATCGTTCTTGTCCTACTTGTTGTGCCGTTGCCTGAACCTAAAGTAGAGGCAACTCCGGTTACATCTCGCGTTGCGCTAGAGATAAATACCGTTGGGCTGAGCGAACAGCAAAACACCAAGAGCAGCTCATCAGAGCCGAGTAACAATAATTGGCAGGAATACCTAGTTAAGCAAGGTGATACCTTGGCTCAGGTTTTTCGAAACAACGATCTACCACTGTCTGATTTAAATGCGCTAGTGCGTATTGAAGGCGCAGACAAGCCACTCAGCCAGATCCGCAAAGGTCAGTTAGTTCGATTCAAATTAGCTGAAACCGGACAACTTGATATCCTACAGTTAGAGAAGGGCGACACATCAGTTATGTTCTTCCGTTTATCTGATGGTGGCTTTGGCCGCAGCAAATAGATATCTTGCGTGAGTTACGAACTCAACAGTACGAACGAGACAAGAAAGAGCTAAGCATTAGCTCTTTTTTTTGGTCGCTTGAAAGGCGCGAGCGGTAAGATGATCAACATAATACCAATGAAGGTTAACGTATCAGGGATCTCATCGAACCATATGGCGCCAATTAACGCGACAAACACCAAGCCTGAATATTCAGCCAAGGCAATTTGGCTAGAGTGTGCTTTTTGGTAGGCGGCAACCGCAAGCCCGTTATAACTCAGTATGAGCGTCGCACTCAATGCTATGTATCCAAGATGTTCTAAAGACACCGGTTGCCAATACAATAAGCATAGTATTAACGAGGCTGGGATAGAGAAGAGGGTTGTCCACCACAACGTGGTCACCACAGATTGTTCACTAGGGAGCTTTCGTACCAATACATTGAACAGGGCAAGCGTTAGTGCAGTCCCCAATGCAAACAGTGCTGCCCAGTGAAATTGCGATGGCCGCAAAACGATTAGCGCGCCAACAAAGCCGACAGTGGTGGCGATGACTTTGCCAAGCGCAGGCTGCTCTTTGAGTAGAAGTACTGACAGAGGCAGCATCAATAATGGGGCTACGTAAAATACCGCGTTAGCTGTCGCTAAAGACATATGGGTGATCGCGACCACCATACATCCACTGCCGATTAAGATCAGTTGTCCACGAATTAAGGTGACCTTGGCTTGTTGTAAGCAGCGTTGCTCCTTGCTTTGTCGCAGCCACAAAGGAGCAATGAGTAACAGAGATATCAACTGACGGAAAAAAATATACTGAAGAGGTGGGACTTCGCCGTTCAATAACTTCACAGCTACGTCAGAGAGCGAGGCAAACAGGTTGCCAGCAATCAAAAGTAGGATACCGACAGTGATATTCGACATTACTTCTCTAATCTCATGTCTACGTGTGGAATATCATCTTCCAAATACATTTCAGAGATCGTCTTGAATCCATGGCTAGCGTAGAAGCTTTCTAGGTGCTCTTGCGCACCAATATCGATGGTCGTGTTCGGCCACAATGCCTCACAGCGAGCTAATGCTTCCACCAGCAATTTATGCCCTAAACCATTGCCTCTTGCTGATTGTTTGGTTGCAACTCGACCAATACTGGCATTGTCATAAGTGGTGCCAGGCGGCAATAAACGAGCACACGCGATGAGCTCTCCGTCCGCATAGCCCATTAGGTGCTGAACACCTTCAAGGGTGTCTTTGCCATCGAGCTCTGGATAAGGGCAGGTTTGCTCAACCACAAATACATCGACTCGTAGTTGCAGCAGTTGATAGAGCTGTTGTGTTGAAAGTTCAGAAAAGGGAATAGAGTGCCAAGTGATCATGTTTACATCCAGAGATTATCGATGCTTTGAATGTACTATGCACACTGACCGTTGGCATTAACTATTGTTAATTCGACCTTTAATTCTACTCAAACTTATCGCCGTTATTCCTAGGTAGGCAGCAATTTGATTGTCGTTGAGGCGTTGTTCCAGATCGGGGTAGTGCTCACAGAAAAGCTGGTAACGTTGCTCTGGTGTATAGAGCAACATGAATCGCTCTTTGTTTTCCTTGTGCATCAGCTGGGTTTCTAACAACTTTAAATACAAAGGATTATTAGAGGCACGCCACTCGATTACGGCCTTCATTGGCAGTTCTAATAGCGTAATAGGCGTGAGGGTTTCAAGCAGGTAAGGGGACGCTTGGTTTTTTATCAAGCTCTCAAAGCCGATGATCCAGTCTTGCTCCCAGTAGAACTCTTTGCTGTATTGCTTGCCCTCATTAGTGAGGTAACAAGCATGGCATAAGCCCTCAAGCACGAAGTAAATTGAATCTGCCATCTCTCCTTGGTTAATAAGGATGTGTCTGGTTGGTAGCTCAAGAGGCTTGGCGACAGCGACTAGCGATTCAATCTGACTTTGTGAGAAGTCGAAGCTTTGCAGTTGTTCGATAAAAGAGGTGTGCATGAAAATAACCTAACCCAAATAAGTGCTGAAATCATCGCACTTATTTGAGTGTAGGTACAGTTCGGGCTAAATCAGCGTTGAGTGTGCTGCTCTAGGTAATCTTGAGCAAGCTCTCGCCCCATGTACTTACCTAAGGTTTTCAATGGTACCTTCTTAAGGTTAACCACAATCAAGCCATCTAGCGCATCATTAAACGATGGGTCGACGTTAAAGCACACTAGCTTGCCATTCATCCCAAGATACTGGCGCAGTAGTACCGGTAATCCTTTTCCTTGCTCCATACGAGCTAATACTTTGGATAGTAGAGGCACACTTGCTAGTGAAGACAATAGGTGATTTTGCCAGAACACATGACTGCTAGTATTGAGCGGTGACGAAGGGGAAACCAGACTCGCCTTTTCTTCATCATAATGGTGAATCGATAAGGTCGTCGCGATCAACAGGCGCGCGTTGTGGCTGTAATCATTACTGATACTGACCGGGCCAAATAGGTGAGTATATTGAGGGTGTCGAGAGACAAAAGTCGCAATACCTTTCCATAGCAGTAACAGTGAGTTGAGGCTCTTTTGATAAGGTTTACTCACTACAGAGCGACCAAGTTCAATACTGTTATCTAGGGTATCGATGAACTCTTGATTGTAGTTGAACAGGCTACGGGAATAGAGTTGGTCTAATCCGTGGTCTGCAATTAGCTTGTCGACCATACCCAGTCGATAAGCACCGACTAATTCGGCCTTAGCTTTGTTCCACACAAACAGTTGATGGTAGTACAGGTCATATTCATCCAAGTCACAAGCAAGCCCGCTACCTTCACCGACTTCTCGAAAGCTCTCTTCTCTGACTCGACCAATCTCTCGCATTAAATTGGGAATAGATTGGCTTGGCGTACAGTAGACCTCGAAGTCACCCTGTTCGAGTAGCATCGTTTCTTGAGGTAGTGAGTCGATCTCTATTGCCAATACTTCTGGTGATATTGGCGCAATCACTTGGGTATCGAAAGAGGGGGCGTGGATCTGCGTGTTCGGGCTATCTTGTTGACTCATAAGATAGGTGTTGAGCCTTAGATAGTTGACGATATCCATCTCTTTTTCAAACGATTTTATCTCTGAATACGGAATCGATGAGCCAATCGAGATAGAGATAGTTGTCGCCTGTTTATTGAGAAGTTCACGCCCGAGTAGAGCGGTTCTCAATAGTGGATGCACTCGACCGGCTTGGTAGAACAGCTCACTGTTTTTGCCATTGATAAAGATTGGAACCGTCGTCGCTTGATGGCGCTTAACAAACTTAGCGACCGATTTGCTCCACTCGATGTCGGTAAGTGTTTTTGCCCCTTTGCGGTAACTGGAGACTTCTCCGGCTGGGAACACGATCAGCAGCCCACCATCAGCCAGGTGATGATTGGCATCTCGTATCGCTTTGGCATTAGTACGCTTTGATTCTTTACCATTAAATACATCAACACCAATGAAAAGGTCATCCAGTTCAGGTAGTCGTTTGAGTAACTCATTCGCCAATACCTTCACATCCTTCCTCACTGATCCTACGAGATCAGCTAGGATCACACCTTCAATCGCACCGAGTGGGTGGTTCGCTACAATCACGACAGGGCCTTCTTCAGGAATGTTTTCTGTGCTTCCCGATGCAATGGAGTAGTCGATATTGAGCGCCGACAAGGTGTAATTCATGAATTCGAAGCTAGATAACTCGTCTTGTCGATCTTGATAGAGTCGGTCTAGCTTAGATAGCCCAGTTGCCCACTCGACAACAGACTCACCCAAACCAAAAGGCGTGTAACGTGGTAAACGAAAAGGACTATCAATCATAATGAAGCTACCTTATTGACTAAAGTTGTTTAGGAAACCGTCTTGATTCTTGAAATCTTTCACACTTAAAAACGCACCGCATAACCAGACCAGGCATGCCATGCCAAACAATAACCCGCCGTCGTAACCGACAATCTCACCTGCTGCATTGAACTCAGGCACTTGAATACCGAGTGGCGTAAACAGGTGGAAAAAGATTGCGCCACTCATGATCCCCATATTCATAATGGCACCCAGGCCATGCCAGCGAGTGAACAGTAGAATGGCAGAAATTAATTCAGCGATGCCTATCAAATAGCCGCCAAACGAACCGAACCAGCTTAAGCCTGACCATGTCGCGAGCGTGCCAAAGATATGCTCTGTCTCGTATGAGCCTGTGAATTTAAAAAACAGCGACTGAATGAACACAAAAGCGATTAATGCTGCCGGAAGATGTTTAGCAGGAGTGAATGTCATGGTTATTCCCTTACTTAATCAGCTGCGGCCAAGCTTTATCGGCTTGTTGAATGTGCTGGGCACGGTCTTTCTCCCAAGTTTCTTGAATCTCTTGGTCGTAGTTCAGGTAAAGTTTGTCATCCACTATGGTCCAATATTGTGGGTCACCTGGTGCAAAGTCGTTTTTGGCAGAAACGGCCCATGCGCAATAACCACCATATTGAGGGGCATATTTTTCAGGATTATTAACAAATAAAGTCAGATTCTTTTCAGAAGAGAAATACCAATCCGCACCTTTGTATTCAGTGCTGAATTGTTTACTGCCTTCAACAGGCTTGCCTGAGGTGAAGTAAGCCACGGTATCGTAGCCATCGAGTGCCTTGCTGCTAAAGAAGCCGGTATAGATTTCATCGGCGGCAAATACGTACGGGCTAACAAGTAGCATGACCATGGTGATTAGTTTTCTCATGATGGACTCCATCTATAGATTGATTGCTGGTGATAAATTGAAGGTAAAACGCTGCTGATTTATCTGGCGTGGCTTGATTGGTTCGCAAGGTGAGCCGGGTGCATAAAACATCGAAGCATGACCATGCAGATTACGTAAATGGGTAAAGCTGACTGTGTGCGCGTCTTCACGATGCATACAGGTTGCTAAATGGGGCTGTTCACTGTGATGGTGAGAGTGGAACTTAAGTAAGTTTTGCTGACTTTTCTCTGTTGCAACGAGTTGATCGTATTGGGCTTGTCGGTAGGCTTGTACTCGTTCTAAATCAACACCGGATGAGAATAGAGGCGAGTCGGTTTCCATTATTTTCTGTTGGATGCCGTCCCACATATAGGCAATCACAACACCATTGTGCTGCGTTAGATTTGGAGCAAAAGCCAGTAGGGTAAATGGGGCAAACGAGTGTAGGTTGAGCCTATTAAAAGCCTCAGAAAGCTGACCAAGATTACAGCTCGAGGATAGGTTCTTCAGTAATAAACCACGGCTGACCAATGGGCCGACTGGAACCATGCCTTGATAATTATTGAGTAGGCATAGTGAAAGCCCGTACTGGTTAATGCTGATCCAGCTACCACCGCCTGTTGGGTCGAGTGGCATGATGATATCGACACCGTTAACTTGATACTGTTTAGGTGGCATGGCTAATGCTCGTGTCTTTTGTTCATCACGATTAAAAAAGACCTGATAACCATTTTCTTCAAGTAACCAAGATACTGAACACATGATTATTGCTCCCTCAGATAGCTACTAGTGGTTGGGGCATAACCAAAGGTGTTACAGGTTTCAACATCAAGGAAGGTGGTGATCACTTTGATCATCGCGTAGTGATGATTGGCGTGCAGCGCTGCAAAAGTCACTTCTCTTTCTAGTGTTGAAGGTAGGCTAGCGAACACTTGAGTATCCATCGAAACCTCAGTTTGGATCGTGATAGGTGCTTCTAGATCATGATGGTCTAATCGCTCCAGCCAATTGATCACGTAGTGGATCTCTTTGATTGCCATCGACCTATCGTATTCGACTGGGTGACCACGACGACGAGTGTTGTAATCAATGGTCGCATCCACTTTCAAAATCAAAGCGTGAAAAAGATCCAGCGTATGGCGAGTATGCTCACCAATAGAGCTAGTGACATGTGGCTTAGCACTCGTTAGATAATCGCTATCAGAAATCGCTGTCAGGAACTCTAGGCCTTGATTCAGTATCTCTACCGCTCCCTTGATACTCGGAGATACAGCGGCAAAGGCGCTCGGCTGGGCTATCGGGTTCATGCATGTTCCTCGTATAAAGTTAGTCGGTGGTCGGATATTGTTGAACAAGGCGTCGCTCTTCTTGCCACGCGTTAAATAGACTCTTAAAAGATGGAGGCTGGTGGCCTCGCTGTTTCTGTTGAGCGCCGATGTCAAAAAGAATGCGGTATTGTTGAAGTAACGTAGAAAAAATCTCTCGCAGTGGGGCATTGCGATCCCATATGTGCCCAGCTTCACTGCTTGCACCATTGACTTCAAGGATAGTGAAATCCTCACCTCTCATGAGGCTGTGCATGTCCTTAAACTTGACGTCGAGTCGACCAAAGTGGAAGCCATCGAAGTCGTCAAATATTTCATCTAAACGTTCGGTTAGAGCCTGAGTGATGTATTGATTACCATCTCGGAAGATACAGCCACGGCTATGGCTACCTGCAAACGCAAGTTGGAACTCTTCGCCCTCTGCGAGTACTTGATCCAACTTATCTTCATGCCTTGGTAGATACAGGTGACTGAGCTGCCCTGCTCGCGGGTTATCTTCTATTAATTGCTTGAGTGTCGAAGTGCCATCGCCAGTCACCATTGGCGAATATTTGAGAGTGATCGAAATGATCTCGCCTTGTTTGCTATTCGGGTAACGAACATAAAAAACACCAGCCTCAGCTTGATAAGGCGCCTTTTCTTGCAGCAAAAAGCGAGCATGATTTGGGAAGGATTCAATATATTGCTCAAGTTGATCTTGGTTATTGATCAGCTTGACGCCCACGCCTCGGCAACCAAGATCCGGTTTCGCCACAATAGGGAAATCAAGATCCGATTGGATGAGTGCACTGAGCGCATCTTCTGCTTGTTTCTTGCTGCTGAGATCAGTTTTGGTGAGGGTGATAAACGGCGAGATCCAGTGCTGGCTTGACGATCCGGCAAGGCTCAGTATCTCGTGTTTTGATTCACCAACCATGCCGCTGAGTTTGATACTCGGGTTGGCAATGAGTGGCAGTGCCCAATCAAAGTGCCGTAACCCTTGAATCAGACTCTGAATCACGACAGGTGTATAGAAAAACCAAGTCGGAAGAAACTCATAAGGAGAGACACTGCGCACAGTATCTTTTTCAAGTAGGGGCATGCCTGCATTGATTTGATGTGCGGGAATAACGCGAATATCTTGCGGTGAACTCATGATAATCCTCTAGAGTAGGTTTTATTCATTAATCGATTACCGACAAGCAGCAAAGCGATGGCACACGGGATGACGATCCATTGATATTCAGAGGCTTGCAGCCACGCTGATGTCCCTAAATAGTAGATGGCAGAGAAGACAATGCCAGTCCATAACGCAGTGGCGCTGATCACGGCAAACAAGAAAGTAGGGAGAGGGATGGCGAAAAAACCACTTAAGGTAAAACCAACCGTGCGTAGCCCAGGAATAAAGCGGATAACGAAAAGGCTGCTGAATGCGTTTTGACGTAATTTGGTGCGAAGTGCACGAAAGTATCGATTGGTGAGTGCCTTATAACGAACGCCTCTAAAATAACGCCCTGATTTACCAAGGTAATAAAGACCAAGATCACCAGTGGCAATGCCAATGAAAATTGCAAGTAACGCATATTGAGGAAGAATGAGCCCTTGCGTGGCTAAACCGGCAGCGGTAACTATCGCAAGATCTTCAAGCAGGTAAGAAAGCGCGATAATGCCAAGCATCAGCGATAGCAGCGACTCCTCCCCTGAATTTAACCATGCTTGAATGCTCTCGACGGTGCCCATCAAATGTCCTTATCTATCCTATAGATGAATGGCTTATCGACCATTCATTGAGTGTGGTAAATTAAATAGACAGGAGGAGCTGAGAAAAACTTACAGCGAATTGCTGCTTTTTTACGTTGATTGGATTCAATAGGTGATTTGAGGTTTGCGATATTAGGCGAAGAATGAGCAGGAGTTTAAGCTTCGCAAGTTAAGGCTTTACAATGAGAATTTAGATAAGAAAAGAAAAAGGCTGAGTCGTTAAACTCAGCCTTTTAGAAGGTTAACTATTGATTACTAGAGTAATCTATTTAGTTAGATCAATTTGGTAAACGCCGAAACCAACATCGTCAGTGGCAACACGTTTCATTGGGTATTGACCCTTCTCTTTGATGAACTGTGCTGCTTTCTCACTTGGCGACGTTTCAAAGCGGATATCTAGCTTTTTATCCGTTTTGATTGGTGCGAATGACCAGTTGTTATCAGCTGTTGGGCTCACTTGGCCTTGCTCTTTGCTTACGCGAGAGATGTAGTTCGCCAGTACAGTACGGTTCTCATCTGGTGCATCAAATGCGATGAAGTCTTCACCTGTGCCTGGGAATTTAGCGCTGTAAGCTCGGTAGTTGTTGGTTGCGATCAGGAAGTCTTGCTTCATGTCGATTGGCTTACCTTGGTAAGTTAGGCCAACAATACGCTGAGAATCAGGGTTAACCACTTTACAGTTTGCATCGTATTTCGCAGGCTGAGTTACGTCGATTTGGTAATTCACACCGTCGATAACATCGAAGTTGTAAGTACGGAAGTTATCCCACTCAATCAGCTGTTGTGGTGCTGTTGAGTTCACATCGATTTGGTTGAATTGGCCAGCAGAACACTCAAGCCACTCTTTTACTTCGTGACCCGTTACCTTCATCGCCACTAGCGTGTTCGGGTAAAGGTACAAGTCAGCAGCGTTACGGAAAGTTAGTTGACCAGATTCCACTTCAGTGAAGTTTGCTGGGTCATTCTTACGACCGCCTGCTTTGAATGGTGCCGCTGCAGAAAGTACTGGTGTACCGTCTAGGTCAGGGTCGCCTTGGATGAATTGCTCTACGTAATCTTTTTGTGCAAGGTTAACGATCTGTACGGTTGGATCGTCTTGTACTAGAGACAGGAAGCTGTACATCACGTCATCTGCTTTACCAATTGGTTGGTTCACAAAATCACGAGTACCTTGGTGGTCTTTTTCTAGTGCTGTTACGATGCCTTCATCCGCTGCAGCCAGTGATTTCTTCTCGATCTTGTCGTAGATAGGGCGAGCTTCAGATTGGCCTTTTACGACTTCCCACTTACCGTCTTTTTGCTCCAGTGTTAGGTCCATAACACCTACGTGGCTACCCCAACGACCTGGCATTACTGCCGCAACACCGTTCATGGTGCCGTTTTCGTTGTCAACGCCTTGGATGTTGTCGAAGCCTTTACCTGGGAATACGGCGTGAGAGTGACCGAATGCAATCGCATCAATACCTTCTACTTCAGATAGGTAAAGCGTAGAGTTCTCTTCGCCTGCTTTGTATGGGTCTTGAGATACGCCAGAGTGAGGGATCGCAACGATAACGTCTGCGCCTTCAGCCTTCATTTGAGGTACTAGCTCGTTCGCTGTCTCAACGATGTCGCGAGCGATCACTTTACCTTCAAGGTTCTTTTTATCCCACGTCATGATTTGTGGTGGAACAAAGCCGATGTAACCCACTTTGATCTCGTGCTCTACGCCAGCTGTATCTGCGAACGTGTGTGTCTTGATGATGTAAGGTGTGAAGTAGTGCTCTTTTGTTTCAGCATCGTAAACGTTAGCACTGATGTATGGGAAATCAGCGTCGTTGATAGATTCTTCTAGGAACTCTAGGCCGTAGTTGAACTCGTGGTTACCGATGTTCGCTGCATCATAGCTTAGCTGGTTCATTGCTTTGTAAGCAGGGTGAACTTCACCGGCAACGATGCCTTTGTCTGCCATGTAGTCACCCATTGGGCTACCTTGCAGTAGGTCACCGTTATCAACTAATACGCTGTTTGTTACTTCGTTTTGAGCTTCTTTTACTAGAGTTGCAGTACGTGCTAAGCCAATTTTTTGTGATGGCTTGTCTTTGTAGTAGTCGTAATCCATTAGGTTAGTATGGATGTCAGTTGTCTCTACGACACGTAGTTTAATCACTTCATCGGTATCTGGTGTTGTTGTGCAGCCTGCGAGTGTCAGACCAAGACCTGCAAGTACAGCCAATGATAAAGGTTTCATTGCAACTTTCATTTTGTAGCTCCAAAGTGGATAGAAGAAAATTCGTTGCGTAATGTAACAAAATGGAATGAAACAATGATTACAACGAATGTTAATTCGTGACTTAGATCGATTACTTTATGGTGTTCTGCAAGATGCCTCCCAAAGCTGCTCAATCCATGCACAAATGATATCGATAAGATTAGTCCATTCATTTCACCTGGTTATCTATTTATTACACGCCTTATCAGTTTTTCGAATAAAAAATGAAATTTTAGAATTTCCAGTAATATGAGCGGCTCGTCATAATGCCTATATCAAGGACGTATCAGGCAGATGAATAGCAAGGACAGCTCAATCGAAGCTTCTGTTTTCTTCTAGTGCCAATACTCCCATTCACTAAGTGGATGAGCTAAATCCCTTGCTTGGTGAGACCAAGTAATGAATTGCTCGTAACGCGAGCCTTAAAGGAAGCACTGAAATGGACCAAGAACGTTTAACCCACCTAAAACAGCTAGAAGCGGAAAGTATTCATATTATCCGTGAAGTGGCGGCTGAGTTTGATAACCCAGTAATGATGTACTCCATCGGTAAAGATTCTTCTGTGATGCTTCATTTAGCTCGCAAAGCGTTTTACCCGGGCAAGATTCCATTCCCGCTGTTACACGTTGATACGGATTGGAAATTCCGCGAGATGATTGAGTTCCGTGACCGCACAGCCAAAAAGTACGGTTTTGACCTTTTGGTACATAAGAACCCTGAAGGCCTAGCAATGGGGTGTAGCCCATTTGTGCACGGCTCTTCTAAGCATACCGACATCATGAAAACTCAGGGCCTTAAGCAGGCGTTAAACAAGTATGGGTTCGATGCTGCTTTTGGTGGTGCTCGTCGTGATGAAGAGAAATCTCGAGCGAAAGAGCGTGTTTACTCTTTCCGCGATAAGAACCACACGTGGGATCCAAAGAACCAGCGTCCAGAGCTTTGGAACACTTATAACGGTCAGGTTAACAAGGGCGAAAGCATCCGTGTATTCCCTCTATCAAACTGGACTGAGCTGGATATTTGGCAATACATCTATCTAGAGAGCATCGATATTGTTCCACTTTACCTTTCAGATAAACGCCCGGTGGTTGAGCGTGATGGCATGCTGATCATGGTTGATGATGACCGTATGGAGCTGCAAGAAGGTGAAGTGATTGAAGAGAAAAGCGTTCGTTTTCGTACTTTAGGCTGTTACCCACTAACCGGAGCGGTTGAATCTGAGGCGAATACGCTAACAGGCATTATTGAAGAGATGCTGGTGGCGACGTCCAGTGAGCGTCAAGGTCGAGCGATTGACCATGATCAGTCGGGCTCAATGGAGCTGAAAAAGCGCCAAGGTTATTTCTAAGAATCTAAGGAAAGAAAAATGAATAGTGCAGTAGAAGCCGAATTGGCTGAACTAGGGATTGAAGGTTATCTGAGTCAGCATCAGCATAAATCTATGCTTAGATTCTTAACTTGTGGCTCGGTGGATGATGGCAAAAGTACGCTAATCGGTCGCTTACTCCATGATACAAAGCAGATTTATGAAGATCAGCTAGCAGCGGTTCACTCGGATAGCCAACGAGTGGGTACCACTGGTGAGAAGCCTGATTTAGCACTGCTTGTTGATGGTTTGCAGGCTGAGCGTGAGCAAGGCATCACCATCGATGTTGCTTACCGCTACTTCTCGACGCAAAAACGTAAATTTATTATTGCTGATACCCCAGGGCATGAACAGTACACGCGCAACATGGCAACAGGCGCTTCAACGTGTGATCTGGCGGTGATCTTGATTGATGCTCGTAAGGGCGTTCTGGATCAAACGCGTCGTCATTCGTTTATTTCTAACTTGCTTGGTTTGAAGCATTTCATCGTTGCAGTCAACAAGATGGATCTCGTGGATTATTCACAAGATCGTTTTGAAGAGATTCGCGATGAATATCTAGAGTTTGCAGAAAACCTAGAAGGCGAAACTAACATTCAGATCTTGCCGGTTTCGGCGCTTGAAGGCATCAACGTTGCTGCACCAAGTAAAGAGCTAGCATGGTTCGAAGGCCCATCTCTACTGGAAGTGTTAGAGAACGTTGATATTGACCAAAAACGTTCTGCGGGCGAGTTCCGTTTCCCAGTGCAGTATGTGAATCGTCCTAACTTAGACTTCCGCGGCTTTGCCGGTACTGTGGCTTCTGGCCGTGTCAGCGTTGGTGATGAAATCAAGGCGTTGCCATCAGGAAAAACTTCTAAGGTTGCACGTATCGTAACCTTTGATGGTGATTTGGAATCTGCCCAGGCGGGCTTGGCGGTAACGCTGACCCTTGAAGATGAAATCGATATCAGTCGTGGTGATTTGATTGTGTTGGAAAACGCTCAGATTGAATCAACTAACCACGTATTGGCAGACATCGTGTGGATGACAGAGCAACCACTGCAACCGGGCAAAGCTTACGATATCAAGATCGCCGGTAAGAAGACTGTTGGTCAGGTTGAAACGGTTCGTCACCAATACGACATCAACAATCTCTCGACTCACGAAGTCGATGAGTTGCCACTGAATGGTATTGGCTTGTGTGAGTGGTCATTGAACGAGACTGTCGCACTGGATAAATACCGTGAAAGTGCCGATACCGGTGGCTTCATCGTTATTGACCGCCTAACTAACGTGACAGTTGGTGCGGGTTTGATTCGAGACCGTTTGGACTCTGTTGAACAGCAAGTCGGTAACTTCTCTGCATTTGAACTTGAGTTTAATGCATTGGTTCGCAAGCACTTCCCGCATTGGGATGCCAAAGATTTAAGTCAACTACTGAAGTCATAAACGACTGAGTAACAGCTTATTGAATCAGGCGGAAACTGATCGTTTCCGCCATAAAGGACGGGTATATGTGGCAACAAGGATTTGTATTAGCGATTTTGCTCGGCATTATTACTTGCCTGCTCGTTACCCGTATTAAGCCAAGTTTTATCTTTGCTGGCGCGGCGTTTATAGCTTTTATGGGCGGGATGATCGACCTTTCGAGCTTAGCCAATAACTTCACTAACTCTTCGTTACTGACGTTAATTCTTTTGATCCTCGCATCGAGTGCGTTGGAGAAAACTCGCTTGATCAGCTGGGTTAGCCGTAATATCTCTGAAGGTAGGCTAGGCACTGTGGTGGCAAAGTTGGGGATCTCTACAGCGCTGCTTTCTTCCTTTACCAATAACACGGCTGTAGTGGTCTCTTTGATCGGTGCGATCAAACGTAATCAGCAGCACGCGCCTTCTAAGTTACTTATTCCTTTGTCATACGCCGCTATTTTGGGTGGAACACTGACATTGATCGGCACCTCAACCAACTTGATCATCAATAGCTTTGTTGAAGATGCAGGATTGCCGAGCCTAAACTTTTTTACACCAACTTTGATCGGTTTAGCGGTCTTGGCTGGTGGCGTGTTGATCCTTATTCCTCTGAGTTACTTCTTACCTAGCTACGATGATGGATCGCAAGATGATCTACCTTATTTCTTAGAAGCCAGAGTTGAGCCAGGCTCTCCGTTGGTTGGTCGTAGTGTTAGTGAAAACAACTTAAGAGCTTTGAGAAAACTCTTTTTGGCGGAAGTGATTCGTGACGGTAAAACCACCGCCTCGATTGACCCTGATTTTGTATTGCAGGCTCGAGATCGCTTGCTGTTTTGTGGTGATGTCGAGAGCGTGGCAACACTGCAAGAAATCCGAGGATTAACCCTGTTTGGTCAGCACCATTTGAACGGTCAGAGCTTTGTCGAAGTAGTGGTGAGCTCATCGGCAAGCTTCTGTAATAAAACACTGAAAACCAGCCAGTTCCGAGACCGCTTTGATGCTGTGGTGGTGGCGATTCGTCGCGGTCATGAACGCCTTGAAGGTGGCTTGGGTAACATAACGCTGACGGCAGGCGATACCTTGATTCTGGTACCTGGCAAACGCTTTGAAGAGCAGCGCCAGCAACACAACAAAGAGTTTGTGTTGATGAATGATTTGGATTCAAGCGCCAAGCTTGATGCAGATAAATCGGCACTCGTGCTACTCGGTTTCACCAGTGTGATTGGCTTAGCGCTGCTTGATATGGTGCCGATAATTAAAGGCTTAGCTGGTTTTTTATTATTGCTGGTGGCATTTGGCATCGTGCAGCTGAGTGAGCTTCGTCGCCGCTTTCCTGTTGATATCGTTGTGATTGTTGGCTCTGCACTCTCTATTGCTCAGCTGATGATTTCATCTGGCTTATCTGAACGTATGGGGCAGATGTTTATGGAGGCCTTTAATGGCTGGGGCGTATTTGGTGCCTTGGTCGCGACTTATCTGATGACTCTGATTCTGACAGAGTTAGTCACCAATAACGCCGCTGCGGCACTTTCGTTCCCGATCGGCTACAGCATGGCGGTAGGCTATGGCGTCGACCCAATGCCATTCATCATGGCGGTGTTGTTTGGTGCGAGTGCCAGTTTCATTTCACCATACGGCTACCAGACTAACTTACTTGTTTATAGCGTAGGTAATTATCACCTCACAGATTATCTGCGCATCGGTATCCCAATCTCGATTGTTTATTCGGGCTTGGTACTGACCCTAATTCCTTACTTTTTCCCATTTTAATGCTGTTTATTTAAAGGACTATTTATGACCGCAGTACTCAAACACAAAGATGAGAATGTTGTGTGGCATCAACACTCGATTGATAAAGCATTCCGCGCGGATCTGAAATCACAAAAGCCTGCCGTGCTCTGGTTCACTGGGCTGTCTGGTTCTGGTAAGTCGACAGTGGCAGGTACGCTAGAGAATCGTTTGGCGCAACTGGGTTACCATACCTATTTGCTGGATGGTGACAATGTTCGTCATGGCTTATGTAGTGATCTTGGCTTTTCTGAGCAAGATCGCCGAGAGAATATTCGTCGTATCGGTGAGTTAGCTAAATTGATGGCCGATGCTGGTTTGATTGTGCTGTCTGCGTTTATCTCTCCTCACCAAGCGGAAAGACAACTAGTACGCGATTTACTGCCTGAAGGAGAGTTTCTTGAAGTGTTTGTGAATACGCCATTAGAGGTTTGCGAACAGCGTGATCCTAAAGGTTTGTATAAGAAAGCACGTGCTGGAGAGATTCCTAATTTCACCGGAATCAGTTCTACTTATGAAGCGCCACAGAACCCTGAGATCGATCTACCTGCAGGAGAGAAGACGATCGATGAATTGGTCGAGCTGTGTATTGATGCGTTAGAGAAGCGTAACATTTTAGCTAATTGAGACCGCTGGTATGACTAAGGCTGCGCATGTCCGCTAAAAGCAGGGCAGCCTTACTCTACCGAGACAAGAAACCTATCCTCTAGATTATCTTCATTCTTCTCAATGCTTTTCAATTTTTACGCCGTCTACTTACTAGACTCTATTATCTAGACGGTGTAATTCACACTGCTTTTCACTTCGGTTTGTACCGTGAATTTCTGGCTCAATAGGGCAATCAATTGGTCGTAATAAGGCATGTTAGGTTTATTGCCTAGTAGCGCACATAGCTCATTGCCAGTAGGGCTGAATCGGTAGTACACCAACTTAACGCCTTTTGATAGCGGCGCCAGTGACATGCTCTTACCTTGATACGTTAGATGTAATGCCGGGTCGAAGTCGATCTCTCCAGACTCTAACTCTGTACCTAGGATGATGCCAAGTTCAATCAGGTGGAGAAGGCTAGAGTAGGGAAGGTTATGCCCACCAAGGTTAATGGTGTTTGTGGTGTCTCTTTTACCAAAACTGAACAGCCCTGCGTGAGACTTAAAACCAAGCAACAGCTTTTTACTGTTGTCACTACCAAAGCTACAACCCAGTGAAGCAGCTCTTTGCAAGGTCAGTGCTTCCTTTGGTGTCATATCTTTGAGGATTTGTAGCGCCTTCATCGACGTAGAGCCTGGGTTGGTGACTTCTCGTTTCAGCACCTGAGCCCACAGCCTTTGCATTGATGTGTTGTGGATCTCTTGTGCCATATCGAAAAAGCGGTACAGCCAGTCCTGATCTGGATCTCCAGCCGCTTCATCTTTACATGAAGAGTGGGCCAGTTTCAGGATCTGCTCTAGGTTCTTCTGGCGCAGCTCCCTACGTTTCTTCTCTCGCAATAACGCTCGCTCAATCAGAGTGCTAGCGGCTTTATCGTTCGTTTTTTCGCTATGACTAATTAAGGAATCTAAACCGAAGCTTTGGGCAATGTGCAGCATTCGACTGGCACTGTCGGCAATATGAGGCTTTTTCTCATGCTTGTGCTGTGTGTCGCTAGCATGCTCAATGATCACTGGCTGTTTGGTTTCTGACATAAGAGTACCGTTAGGAGACGAATCAATACCAATCGTAGTCATTGCTCTCAAGGCTTTTCCCTACGCTATTGCAGATCACTGACTTACTGCGATTGGTATAACTGTCTAAAATGTAACTCTTTATCTGATTGGTGGCTAGATTTTGCGTGCAGAGTTGAAGACTTCAACAAAATTTTACTTTTGATAATGATAATAAAATGTTAAATTTGTTGTAATTATCAAGGAGGAGTTATGAATCAAGTCAATGATAACAAGCTGAAAAAGCAGCTTGGTATAGGTTTATTACTCGCGACTTATGTGGGTGTGCTAGCTTATTTATCTAATTACATTGCGTAATTTAGAGGAACAATATCGGTATTAAACTGTTATTGAATAACTTGATTTATTCAGTGACGGCGGCCCATCGCTGAGCCACCCTCCAAACGACTACATGTCGTCGTATTCTTCAATTGCATTACCTTCAATCAGATAGCCCGTTTGCGCTAGATCGTGACTGATAGATTCTGTTTTCAGCGTACCTACCAAATAGATAACATCCCACAATTGCTGGATTGGCGCGCCCTTAGGGAACTTAACGTAAATAATTTGGTTCGGTGGCGGTGGTGGAACATGGATACATGCACCAAAGTACGGCACTAACAGAAACTCAGTGATCATATTCTCATCGCCTTCCAATGGAATCACAAATCCTGGGATCTTAACCTTACTGCCGTTTAACTCCGGACGAACCGCACCCAGTGTCGACTGTTGAGGCTTTTCCATACTGTTATGGTCAACCATCGGCATGCCAAACGAATCTAGTTGAGCACGCTCTGATTCTGGAATCAAATCAATCCATTCGAGTGTTAATACCGATTCCTCATTCTGAGGCGTTTCAGCGTGAGCTGTACTGATAAATGGGAACATCATTAGCCCAAGTATCAGTAGGAATTTGCGTTGCATCGTAGGTTCCTATTTTAGATTCGAATTGTCATGCCATCAGACAATGACTGACGGTAAGCCCTGAAAGCGGGAATGAAGCCGATAATGATTCCGGCAATTTGCACCAGCATAAGCAATTTCCACTCGTGTGGTGTAATCGCAGATATCGAGATGTTGATACCATAACTTTGTTGCACAATAGGAGCAACTACTGCGATCAGAGCAAACAACACTGCAACGCCCAATGTGATACCTAAGAAGGTCAGGGCACTGGCTTCACTAATCAATAGACCAAACACATGGCGAGGCCTTGCGCCCATTGCACGCAGGATAGCCATCTCGCGACGTCTTTCTTGCAAGCTCGTTAGTAGGCTACTGAGCATCCCCAGTAAACCGGCGACCACTACAAACCCTGAAACAATCAGCAATGCTTGTTCTGCTACGGCCATCATGCCCCATAATTCATGCAGAGCAATGCCCGGCATAATTGCGCTCAACGGCTCTTGACGGTAGTTATTGATTTCTCTTTGCAGTGCGAAGGTTTGAATCTTCGAGTTCAGTCCAAGCATCATCGCGGTGATTTGCTGAGGCTGGAAATCGTAGGTTTTCAAGGTTTCGGCATCTGGGGTATGCCCTAGGTTGGCACCCGACTCCCAACCAACGTGAATCGCTTCGATCGCTTCTAACGATACATGCACGGTTTTGTCTACTGGCGTTCCTGTTGGTGCGAGTATTCCGACAATCTTGAAGGGTAGGTTATCGTGTCGGCTGAACGCCACATCACTGATACCGTGTGCAAGAATGATTTGATCGCCAATCTTGTAATCTAACTTTTTCGCGACATCGGCACCAATCACCACATCAAATAGCTCATTAAACTCTTTACCTTGCTGAAAAGTAAGTGGTTGCTTACTTCCATAACGGTAGTTTTCAAAGTAGCTATGGTTAGTACCCATCACACGGAAGCCTTTATGAGAATCACCCAATGAAATAGGGAACGCCCATTTTACGGCTTTATGTTGGCTGAATTCTTGATAGCTTTTCCAGTCGATATTGTTGGTCGCATTACCGATTCTAAATACAGAGTAGAGTAGAAGGTTTACCTGGCCTGAGCGGCCACCAACGATAAGGTCAGTGCCTGAAATGGTGTTTGCAAAGCTGCTCTTGGCTTCGGTTCTAACACGTTCTACACCGAGTAATAGAATAACCGAGACTGCCACAGTAAGGATGGTGAGAATCGCCGTGGCTTTACGGTTGAGTACGCTTTTTAGGGCTAAGTGAGTAATTACTTTCATACGACAACCTTAGCTTGGTTAACGGTTTTTAGATCTATGGTTCGAGTGAACAGTTTTTCTAATGTTGGATCATGGCTGACAAATATCAGAGTAGAGCCTGCTTGATTGGCTTGTTCTAGTAATAGCTCGATAAAAGCTTCTCGGTTGTCATGATCGAGTGCCGAGGTAGGTTCATCTGCAATGATGATTTTAGGTTGCCCCATAAGTGCACGGGCAGCGGCAACACGCTGTTGCTGACCAATACTAAGTTCAGTCACTGGCTTATCCATTAAAGCTTGGGGTAGCTTCAATCGGAGCAGTAGTTCTTGAGCTGTTTCTTGCAAACTGTTGTTGCTATCAGTGACTTGCTGCTTACGTGTTTTTGAGAATTGGCAAGGAAGCGTGACGTTATCGATCACTGATAAATAAGGAAGAAGGTTAAATTGTTGGAAAATATAACCAATGTGATCGGCTCGAAACGTGTCTCTTTGGCGAGGTGTTAGCTGAGTCAGATCTTGACCCAAAATAGAGACTTCGCCTTGCTCTGCTTGGTTGATTCCAGTCAGCAGCCCTAGCAATGTAGATTTGCCACAGCCACTTGGCCCTTTTATGAAGAGGTGCTCTTGGGCTTGGATATGCAGAGAAGGGATCTCTAGAGTTGGGGGTAACTCTGGCTTCCAGCTAAAGCTGATATTTTCGAGTTTGACCACAAGTGATGAACTGTCAAAAGACATGCTAGCTCCAATAATTAAAGCGGTGTATCTACTGGACAGCAGTTCGCGACATAAATTCCCAGAGCACACCGATTTGAACAGCCAAGTAAGTAGCCACTTACTTGGCTGCTTGTTTTACGTTTAATCCGATCTAGGAGTGGTTAGAATCGAAAACTAATGCGCTCTGCGTTAAGAACTTCTTGTACTTGAGCGGTATTTGTTAGTAGGTTCACCGTCATTTTTTCAGTGTTGCTGAACTTAGAGAACCACTGAGTGTTAACTGTGTCTAGCTTAGCTACATCTGAACATTGGTAGTGGTACTCAACCGTGAACTCACCGTGGCCACCTTCAGAGTGGTCATGACCTTCATGATCGTGGTCGTCATGATCATGTTCAGCGTGGTCATGGTCTTTGTGGTCGTCATGATCGTGCTCAGCGTGGTCATGGTCTTTATGGTCATCATGATCGTGCTCAGCGTGGTCATGGTCTTTGTGGTCGTCATGATCGTGTTCAGCGTGGTCATGGTCTTTATGGTCATCATGATCGTGCTCAGCGTGGTCATGGCCTTCGTGGTCGTCATGATCGTGTTTAGCGTGGTCATGGCCTTCGTGGTCATGTCCTTCATGCTCATCATGATCGCTTTCTAACGTGTTCGACACTGATTTAAATTTCAGAGTACAGTTCGCGTTGTTAAAGCTAAATAGCTCGTCTGGCTTGTTTAGTTGCGCGATAGCTTGTTCAAACACTTTCTTTTGCTCTGCTGTTTCTGGAGCATGTTCAAAGCCAACTACGTCTGCACCCGGGGCTGTCACTTCAACAAGTAGTTCTTGTCCGTCTTGAGCAATGTTTACTTCAACCTGACCATGCACGTGTGCACCGTGAGAGCGGAACTCTTCGTTAGCTAGAACATTAGTAGAGACAGTCATGCCGATAACAACGGCTAAAATAGAAGGTTTCATGTTTTTTTCCTGAATAAAGGTTAATTAAAAAGTGGTGGTAATTAAATAGTTTTGACAGGAGGAGAGCGCGCTAGATAAGCGAAATACAGGCGCTGTAGTGAGGTTACTGACTCCGTGATAACAACAGTAAACTCTGAATGAAACTCTGGAACTTGTGGTAACGAGTGCGAGGTAATGAACTGATTTATGGAAAACAGCTCACAGTGGTGTGAGGTGTGATGCTCTGGGTCAATATCCACCATATGTGTTGCTGCCAACACGCTTAGCATGAGCATAAGCCCAAGCAAGAAGCCTGTTTTTCGTTTCACATTGTTGGGTGTGTCTTGCCACATCAGGATGATTAACCACAGAATTAAAAAAGGATACTGTTATAATATAACAATATCCTTTGATAAGGTCTCGAAAAAGACGCGAATATCTGATTAAAGGCTCGCTTTAATCAATTCAATAACTTGCGTTACCTCTGATTCGTTAAGTGCGCCTTCTTTCACAAACAAGATTTTACCTTGTTTGTCTTGCACGATAATCGCTGAGCTCTCTTCTTTTAGAGCCCATGACGAAGCAACGGTGCCATTTTCATCAAGAACCATAGACGACCATGGAAATTCTTCTTTGCTGCTTTCAGCTGATGATTTTACAAAAGAGCCTGTGCCCCAAATGGCATCATCTTGGTTGATAATGGTGGTAGTTTGGTAGCTATCTTCTGAAAATTTGGATGCTGTAATTGCTGCCATCAGTGGTGCATTGAGCTCTTTAGAGCTGCTGCGGCCTGCGATAGCTTGAACGACACGAACTTTACCCAGAAGATTCTTGGTTGCCCAAGCTTGATATTCTGTAGCTCCGTCTTTTAGAACGATCTCACCATAGTTGCTAACATCAACGGCAGGAAGAGTTGAACCTACAGATAAGTTGTGAGCATTGGCGAAGAGTGGAGAGGCTGCGGCTAATAAAGCCAGTAGAGTTTTGTTTTTCATTATATTTTTGTTCCGCTTGTTGGTTTGCATTGGAAGTATAATATGAAATCTGAAAAATGCCTCTTTAACTTTTTTATCGTACGACGTAGAAATAAGTTGCAGGCTTGTTACCAAAAGGTATAATGCAACAATATCAAGATAAACAACAGATTATCTTGCTGTTTGCTAAAGGAATTAGCGATTAAATGTGCTTCGAACTTGCCAGAGTTCAGGTGCGTGGCTGTAGTACTCAAATGGAATTGAGGTTGTAATATGTTAAGAAAATTTTCTACTTACCGCCCACATCAGGTGGCGCGTTTCGTTAAAGTCCTATTCAAAGGCCAGTTTGCCATCGAAGGTGTCGGAGAGTTCCGTTTTGACCATGGTAAAGTGCTGCTCCCTGAAGTTTCAGATAAACAAAAGCTCACTATTTTTAAAGAAGTTAACGGCACGATTGCTGCTATGCCGATGTAATTAAGCTTTATTGATTGGTCTTGCTTCAAATAGATTAACAGCGAAAAGGGCTTCCGAATGGAAGCCCTTTTTTATGGATATCGTTTAAGGTAGTACAGCCTAACTGCCCTTTATTGTGGTGGGAAGCAAACCCCTGTTCCGTCCAATCCACAGTAGCCGTTAGGGTTTTTGGCTAGATATTGCTGGTGGTAGGTCTCAGCAAAAAAATATTTCCCTGCAGGCAGAACTTCCGTTGTGATTTCGTTGCCTAAAGAATCGGTAATGGCTCTTTGGTAATCTTGGCGAGATTGTTCAGCAATGGCTTGTTGCTCTTCACTGAAGGTGTAGATAGCCGAGCGGTATTGTGTACCTAAATCATTACCTTGGCGCATCCCCTGAGTTGGGTCATGACGCTCCCAGAATGTCTCAAGTAGTTGTGCTAAAGACGTTTTCTCGCTATCAAAAATGACACGAACGACTTCAGTGTGGCCAGTTTGTCCGGTACACACTTGTTCATAGGTTGGATTCACTGTGTAGCCGCCTGCGTAGCCCACTGATGTAGATACCACACCGTCTAATTGCCAAAACAGACGTTCAGCTCCCCAGAAACATCCCATGCCTAACAACACTTCTTGTTGGGAGCCCACAGGGGCTGCTAGCAAGTCAGTTTGATTAACGTAATGGTGCTCTGTGATTTGAATTGGAGCAGCATTTCCCGGTAATGCGGTGGCTGCGGAAACCAGTTGTTGTTTGTTTAGCATGTCATATTCCTTTTCGCATACGTTGACCACGTTGGCTTTTGTGAACTGTGGGCGTATTAACGCTTGGTTCATATTAAATAAGTCTTTAAATTAGACCGTGTTATTGCAGGATTACTTACAGACTCAATGCCTTTTTAGCGGTATTATTTCTTTTTGATTATTAACGTATTGATAACTTCTTCACCAATTAAGCATGATAAGAAAAACTTTACCAGTTCTGATTGGCACTCTATTGTCATCGACGCTCGCTTTTGCTGACGTTTCCCTTGAAATTAAAGGGCTTGATGGAGCGCTTGAAGATAATGTAGATGCTTATCTAAGTGCTGTGCCTGAAGAAGAGTATGCGGTATCACTAAGATTCCAGTCTCGTTTGGAGTCTATGATTAAAGAAGCCCTCAATGCGTTAGGTTATTACCAACCCACCATTACTTTTTCCCACTCTGAAGATGAAACTGAGCTCACGGTGACGGTTGAGCAGGGAGAGCCTGTTCGTATCTATGAATCAGACATCGTACTGAGCGGTGAAGCCAAAGATGATCCAGACTTTTTAGCCTTAATTGCCAAGAGTAAGCTCTCTAAAGGCACTATTTTAAATCATGGTAATTACGACTCTTTGAAGTCTTCGATTCGTAATCTCGGTCTGGCTAAAGGTTACTTTGATGGCACATATGAAGTCAGTAAGCTAGAGGTTGCGCCTGAATTGAACCGTGCTTATGTTCGCCTTCATTACAACAGTGGTATTCGCTACCACTTTGGCAAAACCACAGTGACTGGAAGTCAAATCGAGGACGATAAGGTTCAATCTCTCAAGACCTTTGAAGATGGTGAGCCTTATTCGATTACTAAAGTGGGTGAGTACAACCAGAACTTGTCCAATACGGATTGGTTTTCTTCGGTTTTTGTTGCGCCTGATTTAAGCCAATTAGGTGAAGGTAGAGAAATTCCGATGAAGGTTAGCCTTGCTCCGCAAGCGCGTAACCAGATTGAAACGGGTATTGGTGTCTCTACCGACCTTGGTGTGAAAGGTACGCTCAAATGGAAGAAACCTTGGGTTAACGAACTTGGTCATAGTTTTAATAGTAGTTTGTCGATATCCAAACCTGAACAGACGATTACTGCGACTTATAAAATTCCACTAGATGATGTGCTCAACGACTATTACCAAGTTAAGTACGGGATGAAGAACCTCGATAATCGTGATACCAAGAGTTTGGAGTCGAACTTAGCGCTAGAGAGGTATTGGCGTCTTGATAACGGCTGGCAACGTACTGTCTTCATTCGATACTTGGTTGAAAACTATGAGCAAGGTTTACAAGACGATTTGGCGCAATTCGTCTTGCCGGGTATTTCGTTTTCACGAACTCGAACACGTGGTGGTTCGATGCCGATGTGGGGTGATAAACAAACCATCATGGTTGAAGCGGGTGATGACACCTTATTGTCGGAAACCAAGGTGGTACGTTTTCAAGGACGAACGGCTTGGATCAGAAGTATCGGGAACAATCACCGCGGTCTAACCCGCCTGCAGTTTGGTGGTAACTTTGCTGATGAATTTGAGAAACTGTCTCCCTCACTAAGATTCTTCGCCGGTGGTGACAACAGTATCCGTGGTTATGGCTACGAATCGATCTCTCCTCGTGATGAAAGTAACGCATTAACGGGTGCTAAGTTTATCGCAACCAGCTCGTTTGAATATCAATACCGTTTAGTTGGAAACTGGTGGGGAGCAGCCTTTTACGATATAGGTGATGCGTTCAACGATAAACCAGAGTGGAAACGTGGTACAGGTGTTGGTGTTCGTTGGGCGTCGCCTGTTGGGCCTGTCAGCCTTGACTTTGCATGGGGGCTAGATGCAGAGAAAGGTGACGAGTTCCAATTGCACTTTAGTTTAGGACCAGAGTTATGATCAAAGTGATGGGCAAATGCATAAAATGGACGTCGATTTCACTGACGTCCATTTTGCTGTTGTTAATAGCCCTGTTAGGTTTTGTATTGTTTACAAACCCTGGCTTAAACACTGTGTTGTGGGGCGCTGAAAAAGCTCTGCCACAACTTAAAGTGGGGAGCACAAAAGGTGCTCTGTTCCCGCACTTCACACTTAATAATGTTCAATTCAAAGATGATAGCCTCCATATCGATACCAAAGTGGAAAAACTGGTATTGGCTATTAATCCTCGTTGTTTGCTCGATCCTAAGTTGTGTGTTGATCGCATTGCAATTCAGGGGCTAGATTTTGCTTTTACGGAGCTTCCTCCTGCCTCTACAGAAGAGACTGAGCCAACGCCACCTCTTAAGTCGGTAAAAACGCCACTTCCAATCACCATCAATCGCATCGCTTTATCTGATATTAAGCTGAACATCTTGGGTAATGAGATTGAATGGAGCTTGTTCTCAACAGCTTTGAATATGCAAGGTGAAAGGCTGACAGTATCGCCAACCTTGTTCAATGACCTAAAAGTTAAACTTGCTGAATCAACTGAAGAGCAAAAAACAGAAGTCGTTGAGCCTGAACCTGCCGTTAAAACCGCGATAGAGCTGCCTGAGGTTTGGATTCCATTACAGGTTGTACTAGAGCGCTTTGATCTCAATCGTTTCACTTTAGAGCAAGAGACGCCCATCGTTGTTAATCACCTTGGGCTTGAAGTGCGAGCTGGAAAAAATACTGTTGATGTATCCACTCTTGAACTCGACATGCCACAGGCGAGCGCGAACCTTTCTACTAAGGTTGAGCTGAAAGATGGCTACCCATTAGAGCTTTCATTGGACGCTAAGGTGAAGGAAACCGACCTTGCTGGTCAGAAGTTATCACTGAAAGCACAAGGCAGTGTGGCCAAACTACAGCTCGACTCGCAGTTTTCTGACTTGATAGAAGCCAAACTCTCTGGAGAACTTCAACCTTTAGAGCCAACATTGCCATTTGATTTACTGCTAGAAGATGGGCAAGCGCAATGGCCTCTAACTGGTAAAAGCGATTATCAAGCCGAAATTGAACGCTTTAAAGCCGATGGTTCATTAGATGGCTTTAATGTTCAGCTTAAAGGTGAGGCGGACGGTAAGGAGATTCCAGCCCTAGCCATCGACTTACAGGGTAAAGGTACCACTGAACAAATAGAGCTTGAGCGACTGAAATTGAACACCTTGGGCGGTGAGCTCAACGGTACGGTCAAAGCTAACTGGGCAAAGCTTGTTAACTGGCAAGCGGATGTATCCCTAAAAGACATTCAACCTGGTCTACAGTGGCCTGAAGCGGAAGGTAAAATCAGCGGTAGCTTAGTGACCTCGGGTGAATTGACTGAGGCTGGCGGCTGGGCGATTGAGTTACCTAAGCTTGATATCGAGGGTATCTTGCGTGATTACCCTCTGGATATTGAAGGTCAGTTGTCGGCGTCCGATCGAAGTGCAAGTGGTGAGCCTAAACTGAAAACCAGTGGCTTGAGTTTGGCGCACGGTGTGAACTCGATTAAGGCTCAGGGGCAGCTTGATAAACAGTGGGATATGGGTGTTGATATTTATTTCCCTGAGCTGGTGAAAAGTGTTCCTGATTTGAAAGGACAAGTGATTGGTAACATCCAACTTAGCGGTCCAACTCAAGAGCCTAAGGTCGACCTGACACTGAATGTAAATAAGGTGGACTGGAATAACGAGGCAACGCTTGAGTCATTATCACTTAATGGTTCTGTGGTCCCACTTCCGTTACCCGAAGCGCAAGCTGACCTTGCTTTAAAGGCTAAAAATTTAACTTATCAAGAACAAAACGTAGAAAGCATCGACTTGACGGTAAGTGGCGGTGAGAAAAAGCACACTGTGACTCTAGATGTGATATCTGACATTGTCTCTACAAGCCTAGCAATTTCTGGCGAGTTGATTCAGAAGCCTTCTCTCATTTGGGATGGCTCGTTAGACCGAGTAAAAATCACGACTCAACAAGGCCCTTGGGTGCTTGATAAACCTGTCTCTATTAAGGCGGATGTCGACAAGCAGTTTGCTGATGTTCAAGCGCACTGTTGGAAGCAAGCTGGTTCGAGTGTGTGTCTGGACGAAGACATCCGTGCTGGGAAGTCGGGTGAGGCTAAGATTGCAATCAATCAGTTCGACTTCGATCAGATTAAAGCCTTTGTTCCAAAAGAGACTGAGCTACAAGGCTTAGTAAATGTTAAAGCTCATGCTAAGTGGTCGGAACAAGGCCAGCCAGAGGTAACAGTAAACCTTGATATGCCAAAAGGTCAGGCTGTACAGCAAGTGGGTGAACCAATCACAATCGGTTGGGAGAGCGTTGCCCTAAACGCTCAACTGAAAGACAACAAGCTAGATGCAGACTTCAAACTGGATGTTTCCGATAACGGTGACCTGTCTGGTACCGTGTCGCTGTCTGATGTTCTTGCACAAGATAAAATGGTCGATGCTGCGATTAAGTTGACGACCTTCCATTTGGATTTCTTACAGCCAATTTTAGGTGAATACAGCTTGTTGAAAGCCGACCTTGCGAGTGACCTGCAGGTGAAAGGTTCTTTGATGCACCCTCAAGTTTTTGGTCAATTCTCTGTGGATGGAATTCAAGTCAAAGGTGATGTAACTCCTATTGATGTGAAGGATGGCCGCATTGCTCTCGACTTTAATGGTTATAGCGCTAAGCTTGACGCTAACGTGGAAACACCAGATGGTCAGTTGGATATCGAAGGCTCTGGTGAGTGGCAAGATCTCCAAGCATGGCATTCGAATGTTAGGGTGTTTGCTGATGAGTTGATGGTGGTTGTTCCACCTATGGTCAAGGTTAAGGTCGTCCCTGATATGACCATAGACGTTACGCCTGAGCTTGCAAAAATTACTGGTGACATTGCATTACCGTGGGGCCGCATTGTCGTTGAAGACTTGCCACCGTCTGCAGTTGGTGTTTCTTCTGATCAGGTCATTTTGAATAAAGACCTGCAACCTGAAGGCGAATCGACCATTCCATTTAATGTGATGACCAATATTAATATCTCAATCGGTGATGACTTCAAATTGTCTGCTTTCGGCCTTGAAGGTGAATTGGTCGGTAAACTGAATGTGGCTCAAAAAGACCAAGGCCCGTTTGTGACGGGCGAGGTCAACATCGTTAACGGTACCTACCAATCGTTTGGACAAGACCTGCTTATCGAAGAGGGAAAAATCTTAATGAATGGGCCACCGGATCAGCCATACGTTGCGATCAATGCGATTCGTAATCCTGACAATACTCAAGATGATGTGACAGCTGGTATTCGAGTGACAGGCCCTGCGACAGAACCAGCTATTGAGATTTATTCTGATCCTGCGATGCCGCAAGCAAATGCTCTTTCATACATCTTGCGTGGTCAAGATATTGATGGCGAGTCGAATGGCTCAATGACAACGACCTTAATTGGCTTGAGCTTAGCGAAGAGCGGTAAGGTCGTTGGTGAGATTGGTGAGGCCTTTGGTGTACAAGATTTGCAACTGGATACCGCAGGCTCTGGCGACGACTCACAAGTCACGGTAAGTGGTTACATCCTGCCTGGTTTACAGGTTAAGTATGGCGTTGGTATCTTCAATTCGCTTGGTGAGTTTACCGTTCGTTATCGATTGATGCAGGATCTCTACGTTGAAGCCGTTTCGGGTCTCGACAGCGCGGTCGACCTTCTCTATCAATTTGAGTTCGAGTAGAGCTGTTTGAGTTCGATCGGCAATGTTTTAGCCATTCATTTAACGCGCTTGCGTGAATGGCTTGTGGGGGATTTATGAAGCATCTTGTTTTTGTTTATGGAACCTTGAGACAGGGTCAATCGAATCATCATTATTTGAAGGGCTGTGATTTACTTGGGCGATTTGATACTCCTGAGGAATACGCTCTTTTTGACCTAGATGCCTATCCCGCGATGATTTTTGGAAAGAAAAGTGTCGCTGGGGAGGTCTATATGATTAACGACGAAGTTTTGGCGTCGCTCGATCGGCTAGAAGATGTGCCTGTCGAGTATCGTCGCGAGCAAATAGAGACTATATTTGGGTTAGCATGGGTATATTTGTATCAGCTTGATCTAACAGCTAATAAAGAAATACTTTCGGGTGACTGGTGTCAGCGGAACAATGATTCCTAACTAGTTAATCACCTTACGAGACAACAAAAAGCCAGCACTGAGGTGCTGGCTTTTTTAATGGCGTTAGTTTGAGAATGAAATGAGAGGGTTACTCAGGGTTCAGCTCAAGAAACTCTTCTACTTTACGTACCATTTTTGTTGAACCAACGAAGAAAGGCACACGTTGGTGTAGCTCTGTTGGTTTGATATCCATAATACGTTGTGCACCGTCTGATGCTATACCGCCAGCTTGCTCCATAAGGAAAGCAATAGGGTTGCATTCATAAAGCAAACGCAATTTACCTTGAGGGTGGCTCTCTGTACTTGGGTACAAGTAGATGCCGCCTTTTAGCAAGTTACGGTGGAAATCAGACACAAGAGAACCAATGTAACGTGACGTGTAAGGGCGGTTATCGCTTGGCTCGCTTTCCTGACAGTATTTGATGTACTTCTTAACTCCGGTTGGGAAGCGGATGTAGTTACCTTCGTTGATCGAGTAGATCTTACCTTCGTCTGGAATCATCATGTTTTCATGAGATAGACAGAAAGTACCCAGAGATGGATCGTAGGTGAAACCATTTACGCCAGCACCCGTTGTGTAAACCAGCATGGTTGAAGAACCGTAAATTACGTAACCGGCAGCTACCTGTTTGTGGCCTGGTTGCAGGAAGTCTTCTTGAGTCGGTGGTGTTCCGATTGGAGAGACACGGCGGTAGATAGAGAAAATCGTACCAACCGATACATTTACATCGATATTTGATGAACCATCAAGCGGGTCCATCAACACGACGTATTTTGCGTTTTTGTTGAGCTCTTTATTGAAGGCAACCGCTTCGTCTTCTTCTTCACTTGCTACACCACAAACTTGGTCACGAGCTTCTAGAGCCGCTTTAAATTTGTCGTTCGCATAAAGGTCTAGCTTCTGCTGCTCTTCACCTTGAACGTTGTCTGTACCAACAGCGCCAGTAATGTCGACAAGACCTGCTTTGTTGATTTCACGGTTAACAATTTTTGCAGCAAGACGAATTGATGACAAAAGGGATGATAGATCACCACTTGCATGGGGAAAGTCACTCTGTTTCTCAACAATGAACTCACCAAGGGTGCGCATCTCAGACATGTTATTTCCTTAAACTTCTCTGAATATTAGGGGGGATTTGAGCACCATAGAATTTGCCTCTTAAGTGGGCTTTATTCATCTAGACGCTTACCTAAATTCTAAGGCTTAGATCTTTTTAATGGTAATGAACTAAGCGACACAGATCTCACTTACTATGTCGACTCAATTTGTTTTGCATTGCTGCTCGCTTTTAAGCGTCATTTAATGATAATGAGTACAAGCCGTTTTAATTAGGCACTGTTTATTTAGCCAAGCGTTTTGGAAGCAATTTATGCATATTCATATCTTAGGAATTTGTGGCACCTTCATGGGTGGTGCTGCGGTATTGGCTCGTCAATTAGGTCACAAGGTTACGGGTAGTGACGCGAATGTTTACCCACCAATGAGCACCTTGTTGGAGTCGCAAGGGATTGAAATTATTGAAGGGTTCGACCCAAGCCAACTAGAGCCTAGGCCTGACCTGGTGGTTATCGGTAATGCGATGAGCCGTGGTAACCCATGTGTTGAGTATGTTTTGGATAACAACCTTAGATACACCTCTGGTCCACAATGGCTGCAAGAGTTCTTACTGCATGACCGCTGGGTTCTTGCGGTGTCCGGTACTCACGGTAAAACTACAACTTCCAGTATGTTGGCTTGGATCTTAGAAGACTGCGGTTATGCGCCAGGCTTTTTAGTTGGTGGGGTATTGGGTAACTTTGGTATCTCTGCTCGCTTAGGTGACAGCATGTTCTTCGTGGTAGAAGCCGACGAATACGACAGTGCTTTTTTCGACAAACGCTCTAAGTTCGTTCATTACCATCCAAGAACCTTGGTAATGAATAACCTTGAGTTCGATCATGCCGACATCTTTGACGATCTTGAAGCGATCAAACGCCAATTCCATCATTTAGTGCGAACTGTGCCAGGCAATGGTCGTATTTTCTCACCCAAGCAAGACACCGCGATTCAAGATGTTTTATCACGTGGCTGCTGGAGTGAGACAGAATCGAGTGGCGAAGCTGGCGATTGGGATGCCAAAAAACGAGTTAAAGATGGCTCTCAATTTGAAGTTTACTTCCAAGGTGAGTGTGTTGGTACAGTAGTTTGGGACTTGGTTGGTGATCATAATGTCAACAATGCTCTTATGGCGATTGCTGCGGCAAGGCATGTGGGTGTGACACCAGATTTAGCGTGTGAATCGTTGGCGAAATTCATCAATACTAAACGTCGTCTAGAGTTTAAAGGCGAGGTAGCTGGTGTGTCTGTTTATGATGATTTTGCTCATCACCCAACGGCGATTGAACTTACGCTCGGCGGCTTACGTAATAAGGTCGACTCGAAAAAAATCATTGCCGTTTTAGAGCCTCGTTCCGCCACCATGAAACGTGGTGTGCATAAAGAAACCTTGGCTGATTCGCTTAAACAAGCGGATTCCACCTACTTATTCCAACCGGACAACATTGATTGGTCGGTGCAGGATGTCGCAGATGCTTGTCATCAGCCTGCACATGTTAGTGACGATATGGATGTATTTGTTGCTAAAATTGTTTCAGAGGCGCAAGCGGGCGACCAAATTCTGGTAATGAGTAATGGTGGCTTTGGTGGTATTCACCAGAAATTGTTGGACGCGTTAGCTCTTAAAGGTTAACCCAGTCCACGACTTTATAATTGAAGTAACTGAGAACATGACAAAACACGATAAAGCGATAACTCTTGCTTTTACTGGCGCATCTGGTGCGCCTTACGGACTGCGCTTGCTTGAATGCTTGTTGGCAGCAGACTATCAGGTCTATCTGTTGATCTCGTCGGCAGCGCGAGTGGTGTTGGCAACAGAGCATGAGCTCAAGTTACCTGCCGGACCGGATGCGGCAAAGCAAGCCTTGGTTAAGCACTTGGGCTGCGATCCAGAAAAGCTGGTGGTATGCGGCAAAGATGACTGGTTCTCTCCAGTTGCATCAGGTTCTGCAGCGCCGAAGCAGATGGTGGTCTGCCCATGTTCTGCGGGCAGTTTGGCATCGATTGCCCATGGGTTATCGGATAACCTGATTGAGCGCGCAGCAGATGTGGTGATGAAAGAGCGAGGCCAGCTGTTATTGGTGGTTCGTGAAACGCCATTCTCAACGCTACATCTAGAGAACATGCACAAGCTATCGACGATGGGTGTAACCATCATGCCAGCCGCTCCGGGGTTTTATCACCAACCTAAGTCAATAGAAGACTTGGTCGATTTTATGGTGGCGCGCATTCTGGACCATCTTGGTATTGACCAAGGTTTAGTGCCTAGATGGGGCTACGATCAACGTAATTGATCCAAACTTGATAGCTTATTGTTAAAAATCGAATTACAATTCTGAACACTCATCGGGGAGCAAACCATTCAAATAATGAATGCGAGCTGAGATCAAGCAGGTGCTTGGGACCCGTAAACCTGAACCAGATAATGCTGGCGTAGGAATTGAGTTAGGAACAACCTCCATCGTTCTCCTCCCTCAAACCTGTGCCGCTCAGACCATGGAGAGCGTCCAGTGAAATTCACATTAACTACCCTTGCTGTTACTACAGCTATCTCTTTTTCTGCCTTTTCTGCAGACGATACGTTAACCGTCTACACCTATGACTCTTTTGCTGCGGATTGGGGCCCTCGTCCTGCCGTCGAGAAAGCGTTTGAAGAAAAGTGTGGCTGTGATGTGAATTTTGTCGCGCTCGAAGATGGTGTCTCTATCTTGAACCGTTTACGCCTTGAAGGCGGCAACAGCAAAGCTGACATCGTTTTGGGCTTAGATAACAACCTCATGGCTGAAGCGAAAGCGACTGGCTTACTGGCTGAGCATAATGTTGATACATCATCAGTAACACTGCCAAATGGTTGGGACGACAATACATTTGTACCTTACGACTTTGGCTACTTCGCTTTTGTCTACAATACAGAGAAGCTAGCAAACCCACCGAAAAGTCTGAAAGAGTTGGTTGAGCAACGTGAAGACCTGAAGGTTATCTACCAAGATCCACGTACATCAACCCCAGGCCAAGGCATGATGCTTTGGATGAAATCGGTATACGGTGATGAAGCGACAGCGGCGTGGAAGAAGCTAGCTCAGAAAACGGTGACGGTAACTAAAGGCTGGTCTGAAGCTTACTCTATGTTCCTAGAGGGTGAATCTGATTTAGTATTGTCTTACACCACTTCTCCGGCTTACCACATCATTGCGGAGAACGATTCTAAGTACGCTGCCGCGAACTTTGAAGAGGGGCATTACACTCAAGTGGAAGTGGTAGCAAAGGTCAAAGGCAGCAAGAATGAAAAGCTTGCTGATGAGTTTATGGCGTTTATCCTAAGTGATGAATTCCAATCGGCGATGCCGACAGGCAACTGGATGTACCCAGTGACAGATGTTGAGCTACCTAAAGGTTTCGAACAACTGACGGTACCTCAGCAAGCGCTAAGCTTTAGCTCTGAAGAGATCGCCGAGAAGCGTAAGCCTTGGATTCGTGAATGGCAGAGTGCACTTACTTTTTAATTTACCTTTAAAAGAATGAACGACCTGTATTTAAAGCCATTCTTTATGTTTGGAATGGACTTTTTACGGTAAAAATCAATTTATGATAAAGAAAACGCCTAAGGTCGGTATTTGGGTCGCGATACTCATTACCGCCTTCGTGGTTTCAGCAGTAGGGGCATTGCTTAGCAATGCCCCTTCTCTTGATATCAGCCAAGTATGGTCCGATCCCTACTATTGGCATGTAACGAAGTTCAGTTTTTATCAAGCGACACTCTCAACGGTGCTGAGTGTTGGCTTTGCTATACCTATTGCACACGCCCTGTGTCGCAGACAGTTTTTTGGGCGAGTACTACTGTTAAGGCTCTTTGCGTCGACCTTAGTTCTGCCTGTGTTAGTCGGTGTATTCGGCTTGCTGGCGATTTACGGTAACAGTGGTTGGTTAGCTAAGTTCTTGGCGAACTTCGACATTGAGTTACCATTTTCGATTTATGGCCTGAATGGTATTTTGTTGGCACACGTCTTCTTCAATCTGCCTTATGCCTGTCGCTTACTTCTGCAAGCCTTAGATACCGTGCCCGCTGAGCAACACAAGTTGTGCGCGCATTTAGGCATGAGTCATTGGAACAAATTCAGATGGGTTGAGTGGCCTCGCTTAAGGCAACAGTTACCCCATGTATGTGGTTTAGTTTTCATGCTGTGCTTTACCAGCTTTGCAACTGTGATGGCGCTAGGCGGTGGACCTAAATCAACCACTATCGAGCTTGCTATTTATCAGGCGATTAAATTCGACTTTGATCTGCAAGCGGGGGCTTTACTAGCGATATGGCAAATGCTGTTGTGCGGCGTGTTAGCGGTGAGTATTCAGCGCCTATCTAAGCCTATCTCAGTGACCGCGAGTCAGCTGTCGGAAGAGAAGTATTTGGTTAAGGACAGCTGGTGGTCAAAAGCTTGGGATAGCTTTTGGATCATCATGGTATCAATACTCGTATTACCGCCACTGTTGATGGTGCTTGTTAGTGGTATTAACGCTCAAGCCTTGACAGTACTGGTCAGTGAGTCGTTTTGGGCGGCGTTGATGACGTCGGTAAGAGTCGCTTTATTGGCGAGTGTTATTGCTGTTGGCATAGGTATCGCGATATTACTCACGAGCCGTGCATGGCGCTTGCAAAACAAGACGATCAGAGCTGATAAGATCGAGTTGATTGGCACTATTATCTTGGTGACGCCGGGATTAGTGATCAGCACAGGTATCTTCTTATTGTTACGTTCATTTACCGATGTGTTCAGCTTGGCTTTCTTTATTGTGATTGCCGTAAATAGCCTAATGGCACTGCCTTATGTGATTAAGACACTTGCCCAACCTATGTTGCATCTGTCTCAGCAATATCAATATGTGTGTGCCAGTTTAGGTATGACCGGCTTTACTCGCTTTAGGTTAGTGGAGTGGCGTGCACTGCGCAAACCGATGGCGCAGGCTTTCTCTATCAGCTTTATGTTGGCGATGGGCGATCTAAGCGCGATTGCCTTGTTTGGTAGCCAAGATTTTAGAACTCTTCCTTTGTATCTATTCCAATTATTAGGTAGCTATCAAATGGAAGCAGCGGCAGTGGTGTCAGTGAGTCTACTGTTGTTGAGTGTTGGCAGCTTTAGCCTGATTGAATTTTTGTTTACTCGAAGCTCAAAGCTAAAGAGTTAAGGAACCGATGATGTTAGTGATGAAAGATGTGGATTACCACTATCACCAAGAGTTGTTTAGTTTTGATTTCCAAGCAGAGCAGGGCGATATTGTTGCTCTGATGGGGCCAAGTGGTGCGGGTAAATCAACGCTACTCGCATTGGTTGCTGGGTTTATTGAGCCAACATCGGGTGAGATTTCAGTGGCCGGCCAGTCGCTTATTGGCAAAGAAGCACATCAGCGACCTTTGGCAATGCTGTTTCAAGAACACAACCTATTTGCTCATCTCACGGTACGTGAAAATATTGGTTTAGGTTTGCATCCTGGGTTAAAGCTTACCGCAACCCAAAAGCAATCTGTGGAACAAGCCGCAGCGCAAGTTGGTGTTGCTGAGTATTTGGATAGATTGCCTGAGCACTTATCAGGCGGTCAACGCCAACGTGTCGCCTTAGCGCGTTGTTTTGTTCAGCCTCATGATATTTGGCTGCTTGATGAACCTTTCTCTGCGCTTGATCCTTTGCTGCGAGAAGAGATGCTTAGCTTAGTGAAGCGATTAGCGGCAGAGCGAAATATTACGGTTTTGATGGTGACGCACCATTTAGGTGATGCGCGTAGCATTGCGAATAAATTTGTGTTCGTTACTTTGGGGAAGGTATTGGTTGAGGACTCAATTGAGGTACTCACTGTCGACCACCCTCAGCCAGAGCTGAGCTCGTTTGTTAGAGCTGGCGAGTAGTACTTAATTACCGGCAGAATCAAAAAAAGACCTAGCACGTGCTAGGTCTTTTTTTGGTAACTGATAAAGCGATGACGGATTAGTCTTCTTGTTTTAGCTCTTTCAGAATTTGGAAGATCTCACGGAAAGCCTTTGCTGGCTTGTTTGCTTTCTTCTCTTTGTTAGCTTGACGCGCCAATTGGCGAAGACGTTGACGGTCTGCTTCAGGATACATTTCCATGACTTCTGAAATAGCAGCATCACCTTCTTCAACGATACGGTCACGCAGTTGCTCAAGCTTGTGTAGCTCAGCTGTTGCTTGTGAGTGCTTGTTACGTACCTTGTCCAAAGCCGCTTGAATCGGCTCTGGGTCGATGTTACGCATGATCTTACCAATGTATTGAAGCTGGCGACGTTTTGCTTCGTTCTTAAAGCGTTGTGCGTCTTTAATCGCGAGTGCCAAATCTTCAGACAGAGGGAATTTCTCTAATACTGATGGCTTTAGGGTAACAAGTTCTTCCCCTAGTTTCTGTAGGGCTTCCATGTCCGTTTTCATTTCGGTTTTACTTACCCAGATGATTTCTTCTTCTGGTTCCCATGGAGCTTTTTGGTTTTTGCGAGCCATCTTTTCTGCCTATGTCACTATCTCAAACGAATATATTGCCTATTTTAGCAAGAATCTTGGGGAGAAAGCGAAATTCTTGTTATCCTACGTAATATTGACCTACAAAATTAGAATAGATATGGATGTAAAACAGCAAGTCGCCCAGCAAAGAGTTGATCTAGAAGCCGCAGTTGCAAAAGCGTTGGACATGGCCTCTGTGAGTGCCGACGCCGCTGAGGTCGCTATTACTAAGTCAACGGGTTTGAGTGTTTCAACACGCATGTGTGAAGTGGAAAACGTTGAATTTAATAGTGATGGTGCGCTAGGCATTACTGTTTATCGCGGCCAGAAAAAAGGCAGTGCATCTACATCTGATCTGAGTGAAAAAGCGATTGCTCAAACAGTCGCAGCTGCACTCGATATCGCTCAGTACACCTCAGAAGATCCGTTCGCTGGCCCTGCAGCAAAAGAATACATGGTGAAAGAGATTCCAGACTTGGACCTTTTTCACCCTGATGAACCAAACCCAGACTATGCCGCTGAGATTGCGATTGCTGCTGAGAAGCAAGCATTAGCTTATAGCGACAAGATCAAACAAAGTGATGGCGCGAGTTACGACAGCCACTACGGTGTTAAGGTCTATGGTAACAGCCACGGTTTGCTAGCAAGTTATGCATCTAGCCGTCATAGTACGAGCTGTTGCGTGATTGGTCAGGGTGCTAATGGTGAAATGGAACGTGACTACAGCTATACCGTTGCACGTCACCGTGATGAGCTATGGACGCCTGAGCGCGTAGGTCAAGAAGCAGCAGAAAAGACCATTAGCCGCTTAGATGCGAAAAAGCTAGCAACAGGTCAATACCCGATCATGTTCGCTAATGATGTGGCAACTGGCCTTATTGGCCACCTAGTGATGGCGATCAGCGGTGGTAACCTGTATCGCAAAGCGTCTTTCCTATTGGATCATCTAGGTCAGAAAATCTTGCCAGATTGGTTCAACATCTCTGAGCGCCCACACATCTTACGTGGCTTGGCGTCGAGCCCATTTGATAGTGAAGGGGTATTTACTCAAGATCGTGAAATCATCACCGATGGTGTGCTCGCAACTTACCTCCTAACGAGTTACGCAGCACGTAAAATGGATATGACACCGACAGGTCATGCTGGTGGTATTCATAACTGGTTCGTTAAGTCGACAGGCCAAAACTTTGAGCAGATGCTTAAAGAGTTGGGTACTGGCTTCCTCGTAACTGAAGTGATGGGCCAAGGCGTAAATACTGTCACTGGCGATTATTCTCGTGGCGCTGCAGGTTTCTGGGTTGAGAATGGAGAAATCCAATACCCAGTATCGGAAGTGACGATCGCGGGTAACCTAAAAGACATGTTCAATCAGATCGTTGCAGTGGGTAACGACGTTGAAACACGCTCTCAAATTCAGACGGGGTCGATCCTGCTTGAGTCTATGAAAGTGGCAGGCGAGTAATTCACTTAACGCCAACTTGAAGAACTAAAAAAGGGAGCCGATGGCTCCCTTTTTGTATTCAGTGTTTCGCAGTTAAAGCGGTTTATGACGACAACTTAGATAAGTATGGTCGCTAAGCCTAAGAACACCGATAGGCCAATAACATCAGTTACTGTTGTGAGTGCCATACCACCGGCTAATGCTGGGTCGATATTCATCTTCTTCAGCATCACTGGAATGGTTACACCGGCGATACCAGCCACTATCAAGTTGGTCATCATTGCGGCTGAGATGATGCCTCCCAGTATCCAGTTGCCTTTCCAAGCTACCACAATACCACCAATGATAACGGCCCATAGAACGCCGTTGAGGAAGCCGATAGCTGCCTCTTTGAATAGTAGTTCGCGTTTGTTACTGTCACCGATGTGACCGAGTGCTAAACCACGAATCACTAGAGCAACGGTTTGGTTACCAGCAACACCACCCATCGACGGTACAATCGTCATCAGAACCGCAATCGCAGCCATTTGGTCGAGCGTTGCTTCAAACATGTTGGACACAGATGCGGCAGCAAGCGCTGCTAGAACGTTAGCACCAAGCCATACGCTACGACGACGAGCCGATTTTACGACCGGTGCGAAGGTATCTTCGTCATCGTCCATACCTGCCATACTCATCATTGAGTGTTCGGCATCTTCACGGATAACATCAACCACGTCATCGATGGTGATACGACCAACGAGATGTTGGTTGCTATCGACAACCGGTGCTGAAACCCAGTTACGACGCTCAAATAAGCTCGCGATATCCGACGCGCTGGTCTCTACTGAGATGGCTTCATCTGCATCGTCCATCACTTCTGAAACGGCGATATCAGGCTGAGTCGTAATCAGTGTCGTAAGTGACAAGTTACCAATAAGGCGCTCTTCTTCATCAATGACATACAGAGCATCGGTTGCATCAGGCAGTTCGCCACGCATACGTAAATAACGCAATACAACATCGACATCGACATCACCACGAATCGTGATTACGTCGGTATTCATGATCGCACCGGCAGAATCTTCTGGGTACGACAGGGCGGTTTCAACTAGTGCACGATCGGCGGAGTCCATTTGAGAAAGGACTTCGCGAGATACATCGTCGGGCAGGCTTCGAAGTACGTACGCGACGTCATCGGTCTCCATGCCTTCGGTTGCTTCGGCCAAGGTCTCTGGTGCCATTTTTGACACAAGAGCATCTTTGACGTCTTCGTTTAGTTCATCAAGAATTTCACCGTAGTCTTCTGGATCGGTGAGTTGCCAGAGTACGTCACGACTTTTGCGAGGGGAGGCTTCTAAAAGGTGTGCAATATCCTCAGGTTCCATGTCCTGAAGTTGTCGGCGTACGTGAACAAATCGGCCGTTTTCTAGGGCTTCGCTGACTTCTTGGAGGGTTTGGTGAGCTTGGTCGAATTCTAATTGCTCTGCCATATTTTCCTCCTATCTCATTATTCTTACAATGCTTGGAATAGTAACTTAATTCTAGGGCTTATTTAAATCATAAACTTAGGTAGAACTAAGATTTAATATAGGTTGGTTCACCGTTTGAGTTTGCGGCGTTACGAGTTAAGGGTCTTGGTTACTCACCCTCATCAAATTTATCTTCGATAAGGTGGCAAACGGCATCAAGTGCTTGTTGTGAATCAGCACCCGAAGCTTGAATCGTGATGTGTTGGCCTTGGGCTGACTCCAGCATCAATAGTCCCATTACGCTGTCTGCGGTGGCACTTTTATCTTCTTCACTATGAATTGTGATAGTGGCATCAAAGCTTTGTGCAAGCTCAACCAACTTTACGGCCGCTCTAGCGTGAAGACCCAAACGGTTTTGGATCAGTACAGTTCGAGTTAATTCCATGGTTAGCCCTGTTGGTGCTTTTCTAAAGAGGTATGTCTGATTTGAACTTGATGACCAAGTTGTTCGAAGTATTCGCCAATTTTCTGCGTTAGATACACCGAGCGGTGCTTACCACCAGTACAACCAATGGCTACCGTTAGGTAACTACGATTGTTTTTCTCTAACATTGGTAGCCACTGCTCAACAAAGCCTTGAATTTGTTGTTTGAGTTCAATCACTTCTTGATGCTGCTCTAGGAAGGAGTGAATCGGAGCATCAAGGCCTGTCATTGGTCGTAAGTCAGGTTCCCAGTGAGGGTTTGGTAAGAAGCGAACATCAAACACGTAGTCGGCATCGCTTGGCAGACCAAATTTAAAGCCGAAAGATTGAAAGACAATGATTAGTTCTTGCTTCTCTTTGCCTTCGACTTTAAAGCGCACTTTTTCACTCAACTCGTAGAGGTTACAGTCACTGCTATCAATCACAATGCTGGCTTGCTCTGCTAGAGGGCTGAGAAGTGTCTTTTCTAAATCAATAGCCTGCTCTAGAGAAAGTTTCTCTTGGCCAATTGATAAAGGGTGGATTCTGCGGGTTTCGCTGTAGCGCTTCAGGAGTGTCTGCTTGCTGGCATCGAGGAACAATACATCAACATCGATGTTTGTAGCTAACTCGAGTTGCTCGAGCGTGTCGGTGACTAACTGAGGCTCTTTCGGTAGGTTACGTATATCAATACTTACCGCAACGTTTTGGTTGCTTTCGCGTACCGATTCGACAAAGTTGTTGAGCAGGTTTACTGGTAGATTATCGACACAGTAATACCCCAAGTCTTCTAGGACTCGTAACGCAACACTTTTACCGGCCCCTGATTGGCCACTAACCACGATTAATCGCATGTTATTGCTCGCAAGTTGGCACTTGAATCATGATGTCGTAAAGCTCTTGATCGCTCTGAGCATTACGCAGCTGTTTAAGAGTCTGCTTGTCGTTTAGTCGTTCTGCCATACAAGAAAGGGTTTTTAGATGCTCTTTACACTGTTCACTTGGAACCAGTAGAGCAAATAGTAGGTCGACAGGACGGTTATCAATCGCATCAAATTCGATCGGATCTTGGCATTGCAGTAATACAGCAATCGCTTTATCACTGACATTCATACGAGCATGGGGAATGGCGATACCATTACCAATACCGGTACTGCCCATCTTCTCGCGGCTCAACATGCATTCGAATAGCTCTGTTGAATCTTGACCACAGCTCTCTGCTGCGATTTGACTGATGAGCTCAAGAGCTCTCTTTTTGCTTGTGCATTGGACTGCACTTTTGGTGCAGTCCAATGAAAGTACTTCGCTTAATTGCATGTTAGTGACTACTTAGCTTTTCTTTGTGCTTGTTGAGTTGGCGAACGAGTTTATCAACCAACGCATCAATCGCAGCATACATGCTTTCATCTGTTGCTGTTGCATGAATCTCGCCTTGGTTTACGTGAAGGGTCGCTTCTGCAATTTGATTGATTTTCTCAACTTTTAAAACAACCTGAACACTATTGATATGATCAAAGAAGCGTTCAAGCTTGTCGAATTTGGTGTGAACATAGTCTTGCATTGAATCGGTAAGATCAACGTGATGGCCTTGAATATTGATTTGCATAGACTTTCCTTTTCAGTTGGTGCCCGATAATAGCGATTGAGTTAAGAGTGACTCAATTTGCTTATAGTAGGCGTTTACGCTGACTCGATGGGGCAATGCCCAGAGACTCACGGTATTTCGCTATCGTACGTCTAGCTACCTGAATTCCTTGGTCAGCCAGTAAAGCAGCTATCTTGCTATCACTGAGAGGCTTAGCGGTATTTTCTGCCGCAACAAGCTTCTTAATGAGTGCTCGAATTGCTGTCGATGAACATTCACCGCCATTGTCAGTACTGACATGGCTCGAGAAAAAGTATTTCAGTTCGAAGATGCCACGAGGCGTATGCATGAACTTTTGAGTCGTCACACGAGAGATCGTGGACTCGTGCATATCAACGGCTAAAGCAACATCGTTGAGTACCATCGGCTTCATCGCTTCTTCGCCATGTTCGAAGAAATCGCGCTGATGTTCAACAATGCATCGCGCAACTTTGAGTAGCGTCTCATTTCGGCTTTCTAAGCTTTTGATTAACCACTTCGCCTCTTGCAAGTTCGAGCGAATGTATTGGTTATCGGCGCTGTTACCTTTACTACCTAAGTCTGCGTACTGCTGATTGACTTTCAGCTTTGGCACACTGTCAGGGTTAATGGTTACTAACCATTTGCCTAGGTCTTTAAATACCGATACATCTGGAACCACATATTCGGTTTCGTCTGGCGTAATCTTGCTGCCTGGTCGTGGGTCCAGTTGTTGAATGAGTTGCAGAACCTCACGTAGCTCTGCTTCTTTCAACTTAGTTTCTTTGATCACCAGTTTGTAATCACGGTTACCGAGTTGGTCGATATGGCTAGTAAGTACTAACTTAGCTTCTTCAAGCCAAGGTGTGTCTTGTGGGAAAGTCGCCAGTTGTAGCAGTAAGCAATCTTGAAGATTTAGTGAACCAACACCCAATGGGTCAAACTGTTGGATTCTTTTGCGCACAGCTTCGATTTCATCAAGCTCTACGTCTTCACTGTCGAAGTTTTCAAGGATGTCTTCACAAGATACGGTGAGATAGCCATAGTCATCGATGGCATCAATCAACGCGAATGCAATGCTTCGGTCTGTTTCTGTGAATGGTGTGAGGTCGAGTTGCCAAAGTAGGTAATCGTGCAGGCTTTGGGTGGTTTCACCTTGATATACAGGCATATCGTCATCAATTGCGATACCAGTGTTACCTGTATTTGCGCTGTAGACATCTTCCCAAGTTGTGTCGATCTCGAGTTCGTTACCAATCTCTGATTTTTCGATTAAGTCTGAGCTGTCAGGTAAGTCTTGCTCTGCGGCTTCAACTGTTTCTTTCTCGTCACTGCTAGGCTTTTCTTCCGATGATGGCGTTTCTTCATTGCCTTCTTCGACATCGAGTAGTGGGTTAGATTCAAGTGCTTCTTGGATCTCTTGTTGCAAATCTAAAGTAGACAACTGCAACAAACGAATCGCTTGCTGCAATTGAGGAGTCATTGCTAACTGTTGGCCTAGCTTAAGTTGTAATGAGGGTTTCATTCAGTGTTACTTACCTAGTTATTATTCTTAGAACTCTCGATACTCTCTATATAATCATAGACGGAATTGTTCGCCTAGATAAACTTGTTTAACTTGTTCGTTATTGAGAACATCTTCAGGAGTACCCTCTGCGATCAGGTGTCCTTGGCTCACGATGTAGGCCTTTTCACACACGTCTAATGTTTCACGAACGTTGTGGTCGGTAATCAAAACACCCAAACCGCGATCGCGCAGGTGTTCAATGATTTTCTTGATATCGATAACCGAGATCGGGTCAACACCAGCAAACGGTTCGTCTAGCAAGATAAACTGAGGGTTCGCTGCAAGAGCGCGAGCGATTTCAACACGACGACGTTCACCACCCGATAGGGCCATACCATTACTGTGACGGATATGTTGGATGTGGAACTCTTCTAGAAGGTCTTCTAGCTTATCCTGACGCTGCTCATTGGTCATCTCATCACGGGTCTGTAACACCGCCATGATGTTGTTCTCTACAGACAGCTTACGGAAGATAGACGCTTCTTGAGGCAAGTAACCGATACCAAGTCGCGAACGGCTATGCATTGGTAAGATACTGATATCTCGGTCATCAATGCTGATGGTACCTTCGTCACGTGCAACTAAGCCTACAATCATGTAGAAAGAAGTCGTTTTACCGGCACCATTAGGACCAAGCAAGCCGACAATCTGGCCTGACTCAACCTGCAGGCTTACGTCAGTCACTACTTTACGTTTGCTGTATGTTTTCGCTAGGTTTTGTGCTTTTAGAACGGCCATGGCTACTTATTCACTTCCGTTGGTTGTAAAACCGTTGATACTCGTTTGTTCTCACCACTGTCAGCGACTAGCTTCTGAGAGCCAATCTGGTAAGTGATTTTAGAGCCTCGGATGATACTGCCATCTTGAGATAGCATCGCATTCTTGGTCATGATCAGTTTGTCAGCAACAAGCTGGTAATGTAGGTCGTCAGCTTCACCGTAGAGCGTCTTTCCATCATCAGTCAGTTGAGAGAAGGTCGCCGGTTTACCGAAGCCTTGAATCTCTTCAATCTCACCATTTACGGCGTTGCGGGTAACAATCACCTTATCTGCATTGATATTGATGCTGCCTTGTTTCAGGTTTACATCACCAATGAAGGTTACTTGGTTACTTTTCATATCCAATTGCTGGCTGTCTGAGTCAATGTAGACAGGTTGCTCGCTATCCGAAGATAGGGCGTAGACATTTGGTGCCGCAAGAGTCAAAGCGAATAAACTAAGGTGTAAGAGTTTCATATCTACCTTGAACAGAATTAAAGAGAGTCGCATTGTTGGTACCGAAGTTACCTTTTATTGCTTGACCCTCATTTTCAAAAAATGTACCGATCATATGGACCGGAGTATCTGAATAAAAATCTCGGCTTTTCAGCTCAATCACCATTTTTTCAGTGGTCATTGTATCGAAGCTTGCCCCTGGCAGTAGATTCTTTGCCACAACGTTGTCATAAAAAGTGACAACCTGATTTTCATCCATAATCGCGCGATCAGCGGTGACTTGCCATTCAATCGTATGCCCTTCACGGAATACCGAGAGAACAGGGTTTTGAAAGTGCGTGTTGCCAACCACTGAGAAGTGTTCTAAATACGTCGATTCAACTTGGTAGCTGCGAATACCTGACTCATCGTAACTGATGTTGTTGAGGCTGTTGCCGCTAAAAGCAGGTAGCTCCAAATTCGGAGCCACTTGTATCGTCGATGTTTGCTCTTTGTCGAACAAGTAGTAGGTCGACCAAGAGGCAATAAATATTAGTATTAAATAGATAATACGAGTAAAACTCATATGCTTAAACCTTTATGCACGTCGAGTTCATTTCTTGCTTGTAAAATAAGGTCGCAGACTTCACGTACTGCACCGTGACCACCATTGATGGTTGTCACATAGTTTGCTCGCTGTACAAGTAGCGGGTGACCATCTGCTACACAAACCTTCAAGCCAACTTTTTCCATTACCGGCCAGTCGATCAGGTCATCGCCGATGTAACCAGTGTTCTCAGGATTAACAGAAAGCTTATCGCAAATGTCTTGGTAAGCCTTAACTTTATCGTCTTGGCCTTGATAAATAAGTTTGATACCGAGAGCTGTCATTCGATTTTCAACAATCTGAGATTTACGGCCTGTGATGATTGCGATTTCAATGCCCGCGTTCATCAGTGATTTGATGCCGTAACCGTCACGAGTGTGAAAGGTTTTCAGCTCTTCACCATTGTTGCCCATGTAGATACGACCATCAGAGAATACGCCGTCTACATCGCAAATTAGGAGTTTGATGTCTTTTGCGATAGCAAATACATCTGAGTCAACAGTGCCGTAGAGAGTTTCGACTGTCTGTGTCATTACATTACTCCAGCTTTCAATAAATCATGCATGTTTAGAGCACCAACTAGTTTGCCATCTTGGCATAGCATCAAGCCATTGATGCTTTTAGCTTGCATTAAGTTTAAACCCTCAACCGCAAGCATGTTCGGATCGGCAACCGTAGGGTTTAGCGTCATCACATCGCCAATTTGAGTGCTATGAATATCAACGCGTTTATCTAAGATACGGCGTAAATCACCATCGGTAAAAATACCGGCCATTTGACCATCCTGATCAACGATGGCCGTCATGCCCAAGCCTTTCTGAGATATCTCTAGTAAAGCATCTCTTACTAGAGCATCAGGTGCAACGACAGGGAGTGCATTGCCTGTGTGCATGATGTCGTCTAGTTTCAATAGTAGCTGACGACCTAAAGCGCCACCTGGGTGAGATAGGGCAAAGTCTTGAGCCGTGAAGCCTCGAGCTTGTAAAAGTGCAACGGCTAATGCATCACCCATTACTAGGGTAGCAGTGGTGCTGGTTGTTGGGGCTAAACCTAGCGGACACGCTTCTTCCGGCACCGAAATTTGTAAATGGATATCAGACAAGGTCGCCATATTCGATGCAGGCTTACCTGTCATGCTGATGATCTTGATGTTCAAACGCTTCAACACAGGAAACAAGCTAAGAATTTCACCTGATTCACCTGAGTTCGAAATTGCAATCACGATATCACCCGGTTCGATCATGCCTAAGTCACCGTGTGCCGCTTCACCTGGGTGAACGAAGAAAGCTGATGTACCCGTACTTGCTAGCGTTGCTGCGATTTTGTTGCCGATATGACCGGATTTACCCATGCCCATCACAACCACTTTACCCTTGTTGTTTAGGATTAAGTCGCAAGCTTTGCAAAAATCATCATTAAAATATTGGTCCAATTGAGTGAGACCTGCAACTTCAGTTTCCAAAACTTGTTTGGCAACACTGCGATAATCAAATGGCTGAGACATCAAATACTCCAAGTACGGAAAGTTAAGTCAACAATTAAGCCGACATGTTCATTAGTAGGTAGCTTTGGTAAGCCACGAACGTCACGATTAACACGCCACCTTCAATACGATTCACACTGCGTGATTTACCTAGCGCCATCACAACAAGTAGCAGAGATACACCTAGCATTACCCAGAAGTCACGACCCATCGCAAATTCGCTCAAGATAGAAGGGTTTAGGATGCCTGGAATACCCATAACAGCCAGAATGTTGAATACGTTTGAGCCAATGATGTTACCCACGGCCATATCGTCTTCGCCTTTCATTACACCTGCAAGTGATGCAGCAAGCTCAGGTAGACTCGTACCAACGGCAATAATGGTTAAACCAATCACAAGGTCGCTCATGCCGAAGAACTTAGCGATGATCACGGCATTATCAACCAGCATATCAGCGGCTAAAGGAAGGATGATAAGACCAATTACTACCCACATTGCAGCTTTCGGGTTACTAACGCCCTCTGGAATCTCTGATTCTTGTTCATCAAGAAACGCATCGCCGTTCTTTTTCTCACTGCGGCTGATTTGCAGCATGGCAAACAAAAACGCACCGAATAGAACAAATAGCAATACGCCTTCGTAGAAACCTAAGTGGTTATCCCAAAGCAGTGCGCCAGCTAGTAAAGTGACACCAATCATGAGTGGTAGTTCACGGCGAATCACAGCGGAGCTGATTGATAGCGGCTTGATAAGCGCAGTGATACCTAAAATTAGCGCAATGTTGGCAATGTTTGAGCCTAAAACATTTCCGACCGCAGTATCTGTTTTGCCATCAAGTGCAGCGGTTGCAGAAACCATCATTTCTGGAGCTGAAGAGCCCATTGCAAGAATCGTCATACCGATAACTAATGGTGAGATACCGAAGTTGCGAGCAAGAGCTGCGGCGCCGTAAACCAGCTTATCTGCACTCCACACCAAAAAACCTAGACCGATAATAAGAAACGCAATCGCTTCAAGCATGATGATTCCTAAAAAATTAATAAAAAACGGAGAATTAACCGCTAATTTTGACCTGTTGGTAGATAAAAGGGAAGTCACTCAGTAAATTAATTACCACTTAGCGACTGAGAAAGAGATCTGAAAAGATAATTTTCTAATGCTTTCAAATCCCTGCATAGATTCCTGTTTAATATGAATTAATTGAACAGTGCTTTTAATTCTAAAGTAGACTCATTATTATTGCAGCCATAATTGGCGTTTTTTAAAGCAAGGAAACTACAAGAGTATGTCGAATACTGAACTTGTAAAAGTTAAGAACCTTAGCTTCTCACGCGGTGATCGCGTTATTTTTGACGACATCAGTTTAGAGGTCCCTCAAGGCAAGATTACTGCCATCATGGGGCCATCAGGGATCGGTAAAACAACTTTACTGCGTTTGATTGGTGGACAATTGCCTCCAGATAACGGTGAAGTTTGGTTTGATGGCGACAATATCCCAACTCTATCTCGTCGAAAGCTTTATCAAGCACGTAAAAAAATGAGCATGCTCTTTCAATCGGGTGCACTTTTTACGGATCTCAATGTCTTTGATAATGTGGCGTTTCCACTGCGTGAGCACACTGAACTTAACGAAAAATTTATTCGTACCATCGTTTTACTTAAGCTTGAGGCTGTAGGATTACGTGGTGCAGCGCAGTTAATGCCGAGTGAGTTGTCTGGCGGAATGGCTAGGCGTGCCGCATTGGCGCGTGCTATTGCACTGGATCCAGAACTGATCATGTACGATGAGCCCTTTGTCGGCCAAGACCCAATTACAATGGGTGTGTTGGTTGAACTTATTCGCAACCTCAATCAAGCCTTGGGCTTAACGTCTATCGTCGTTTCTCATGATGTTCCTGAGGTGATGAGTATCGCGGATTGGGTTTACCTACTCGCAGATGGCAAAATCATTGCTGCTGGGTCACCGGAAGAGTTGTACAACAATGACGATCCGAGAGTGCAGCAATTTTTGCAAGGCGAAGCTGATGGCCCTGTGCCATTTAGGTTCCCAGCGCAAAGTCTTGAAAAGGATTTGTTTTAATATGATTGCTAAAACTATTGCAGGTGTCGGTAAGCGAACACTTGCGATCTGTGAGTCATTTGGTCGAGCAAGCCTGATGTTATTCGGGGCTTTGTTTGGCATCCCGCGACTAAAAAACTTCCCTTTATTAGTTAAACAACTTTATAGCGTTGGCGTTCAGTCATTGGCTATTATTTTAGTTTCGGGCTTGTTCATTGGCATGGTATTAAGCCTGCAAGGTTATGTCGTGTTAATTGACTACGGCGCTGAGGGCAACCTTGGCCAAATGGTCGCGCTTTCATTACTACGAGAGCTTGGCCCTGTGGTCACGGCGCTGCTGTTTGCAGGTCGCGCGGGTTCAGCACTGACCGCTGAAATCGGTTTGATGAAAGCAACGGAGCAGATCTCCAGTTTAGAAATGATGGCCGTTGATCCTCTAAAGCGCATTATTGCACCACGCTTGTGGGCTGGACTTATCTCTATGCCTCTACTGGCGATGATCTTTATGGCGGTCGGTATTTGGGGCGGCCAGTTAGTCGGTGTTGATTGGAAAGGCATTGACCACGGCAGCTTTTGGTCTGCGATGCAGTCTTCTGTTGAGCTAGGTCGAGATATCGGTAACAGCATGATCAAATGCATGGTCTTTGCTATCACCGTAACTTGGATCGCTCTTTTCAATGGTTATGATGCGGTACCGACCTCTGAAGGTATTAGTCAAGCAACCACACGTACAGTAGTACACTCTTCTCTAGCGGTATTAGGGCTAGATTTTGTTCTTACCGCATTGATGTTTGGGAATTAATCATGCAACAAACTCGAAAGTTAGAATTATGGGTCGGCACCTTTGTTATAGCCGGAATTTGCGCAATCTTAATCATGATCTTTCAAGTCGCTGACGTAAAAGGGCTGGGTTCAAACCATACTTACAATCTGAAAGCGACCTTTGACAACATTGGTAGCCTAAAAGTTCGTTCTCCAGTGAAGGTTGGTGGCGTAGTTGTTGGTCGTGTGAAAAGCATTGAGCTTGATACCGAAAGCTATCTGCCTGTGGTTGAAATGTCGATTGATGCGAAGTATTCACAGTTTCCTGATACCTCTAGTGCTCAAATCTTAACGTCAGGTTTAATCGGTGAGCAGTACATCAGTTTAGTTCCAGGCTTCATTTTTGACGATGAAGAGATGTTGGTTGATGGTGATTCGATTGAAGACACTAAATCGGCATTGGTACTCGAAGATTTGATTGGCCAAGTGCTGTATAGCGTTGGCGGCTCTGATGACAATAAAGCTGAGGAATAGGATGATGTTGAAAACGATGAAACACTTGAAAATAGGGTTTTTCGCTGTAATGGCCTTGTTGGTTTCAACTCAAGCTTTTGCGGATGCAACTATTGATAAAACGCAGCCTTACCAAATGATGACGCAAGTCGCTGAGGTGGCATTTGAGCGTTTGAAGAGCGAACAAGACAATGTCCACAAAGATCCAGAATTACTCAAAGTGATCGTGGAAGAAGAGTTGATGCCTTATGTGAATGCTCAATATGCAGCACTTAAGTTGCTGGGGTCAAACTTGAAAGGCGCGGATAGAAAAGATGTGCGTGTATTTATCGATGCATTTCGCAAGTACCTAGTGTCTTCATACGCACAAGTGTTAACTCAATACACGGACCAAACCATCGAGTTTGGCCCTGAACCAAAAATTAAAGCAGACAGCCGTATCACCAATATCAAGGTTGATATCATTGATACGCCAAGACCTAACATCAAATTGGAATTCAAACTTCGTAAAGACAAAAAGTCTGGCGAGTGGAAAGCATTTGATATGGTTGCGGAAGGGATTAGCCTGCTGTCGAGCAAGCAATCAGAGTGGAATACTAAGATTCGTCAAGACGGTATCTTAGCGGTTGCTGACGAGCTAGAGAAACTGGCTGCACAGCCGATTCGCTTTGAGAGTAATAAATAATGAGCCAATCTCAATGGCAAGCGCTAAGCTCTATAGAGTATCAGCTTCTCGGAGATATCGACCGAGACAGCGTTCCTGCAATCTGGCGTATATTGGAAAAGTGGCAAACAACGGAATCGAGCGTTGAAATTGACCTTAGCCATATAAATCGAGTCGATTCAGCAGGAATGGTGATGCTAATTCACTTATTAGAGCATGCAAAAAATCAAAACTGTCATATAATGCTCAGTTTCGTGCCAGAACAATTACGAACGTTGTTCCAATTGAGCAATATCCAGCCAATGATGGCAGAACACATAAAAAATTAGGCAGGAGCTATTTGTGGACAGCACAAAAGTACAAGAATTATTAGCAGAGGCACTGAACCTTCAAGAGATTATCGTGAAAGGTGAAGGCAGTCATTACGAAGTTGTTGCGGTTGATCCATGTTTTGACGGCATGAATCGAGTTAAGAAGCAGCAACTAATCTACGGCCCACTAATGGAACACATTCAACGCAATGACATCCATGCTCTTTCTATCAAGGCATTCACGCCGGAAGAGTGGGAACGTGATAAGAAACTGATGTCACTTTAAGGTTTATGATGGAAAAGTTTCGAGTTATTGGATCAGACAAGCCGTTAAGCGGTGAAGTGACGATCTCTGGCGCAAAGAACGCAGCGCTACCAATCCTATTTGCTTCAATTCTTGCTGAAGAGTCAGTGGAAGTAAGTAACGTTCCTCATCTACGTGACATCGATACTACGATGGAACTGCTAAAGCGTTTAGGCGCGAAAGTATCACGTAACGGAAGCGTTCATGTTGATGGCAGCGAAATTAATGAATTTTGTGCGCCTTACGATTTAGTAAAAACAATGCGTGCTTCTATCTGGGCTTTAGGTCCTCTCGTTGCTCGTTTTGGTGAAGGCCAAGTGTCACTTCCTGGCGGTTGTGCAATTGGTGCTCGCCCTGTTGATCTGCATATCCATGGCCTAGAGCAACTAGGTGCAACCATTACATTGGAAGATGGTTATGTGAAAGCAAGTGTTGATGGCCGTTTGAAAGGCGCGCACATCGTGATGGATAAAGTAAGCGTAGGCGCTACGATCACTATCATGTGTGCAGCAACACTCGCAGAAGGTAAAACGGTATTAGATAACTCAGCGCGTGAGCCTGAGATTGTTGATACGGCTGATTTCCTTAACAAACTGGGTGCGAAGATTTCTGGCGCAGGTACAGATACGATTACTATCGAGGGCGTTGAGCGTCTAGGTGGTGGTCAACACTCTGTGGTTGCAGACCGTATTGAAACGGGTACTTTCCTTGTTGCTGCAGCGGTTTCTGGCGGTAAAGTCGTTTGTCGTAACACTAACGCTCATCTTCTTGAAGCTGCCTTAGCGAAGCTTGAAGAAGCGGGTGCGAAGGTTGAAACGGGCGAAGACTGGATCAGTCTTGATATGACAGGTCGTGAGCTTAAAGCGGTGAAAATCGTAACGGCACCACACCCTGGTTTCCCAACCGACATGCAAGCTCAGTTTACTCTGCTTAACATGATGGCGAAAGGTAGCGGTGTGATCACTGAAACCATCTTCGAAAACCGTTTCATGCATATTCCTGAACTTCAGCGAATGGGCGCAAAAGCGGAGATTGAAGGTAATACAGCTATCTGTGGTGAAACCGAGCAGTTGAGCGGCGCTCAAGTAATGGCAACGGATCTTCGTGCATCAGCGAGTCTTGTTATTGCTGGTTGTATCGCACAAGGCGAAACCATCGTTGACCGTATCTATCACATCGATCGTGGCTACGATAAGATTGAAGATAAGCTTTCAGCGCTGGGCGCAAACATTACCCGATTTCGTGACTCAAACTAACTTAGGTTAGTAAATTCATGAATCAGTAAAATGAAAACACAAAAGTCGGAACCTTGGTTTCGGCTTTTTTATAGTTGTATTTACCGCAAGTGAACCTGTTTGCTTATTATAAAGTGAATAGGTGGGTAAGCTTTGCGGTTGTGAGGAACAAAATGATAGCAATATTACGTATTTTCGCATTGGCGATATTTGCGATTCTTATGTTTGTATTCGGCTGTGGCTATTGTCTACTTAGCCCACGTAACCCAAAGCACGTATTTACCTTTGGTCGTTACTTCGGTCGTATGTCGAAAGTGTTTGGTATCAAGCTAGAGCTGCGTATCCCTGAAGATGCTTACTCTCGTGGCCAACATGTTTATGTTGCGAACCATCAGAATAACTGGGACCTGTTCACGGTATCATCGGCTGTGACGCCTAAAGTGGTAACAGTTGGTAAGAAAAGCCTAGCGTGGATGCCTTTGTTTGGTCAGCTTTACTGGTTGACGGGTAATATCCTAATTGACCGTGCAAACCGCAGCAAAGCGGTTGGTACAATCGATCAAGTGGTTGATAACCTGAAAGGCAGTGATGTTTCGGTATGGATGTTCCCTGAAGGAACGCGTTCACGAGGCCGTGGTCTGTTGCCATTTAAAACTGGCGCTTTCCATGCTGCGATTGGCGCTGGCTTACCAATTATCCCTATCGTGTGTAGTTCTACAGGTGGCGTTAAGCTGAACCGTTGGAACAATGGCCACGTGATTGTGGAAATGCTAGACCCAATTAATACTGAAGGCTACGACAAGTCGAACGTTCGTGAATTAGCAAACCTAACTCGTGAACAGATGGTGGCTAAGTTGGAAGAGCTAGACAAAGAAGTGATTGAGCTTAATAAGAAGTAGCTTAAACGCAGAAAACGAATAATAAAAAAGGTTGCCTAGTTGGCAACCTTTTTTTATCTCATCAGGGCTTAGTTCAGCACTAAGCCACTGATTAAATAGGGTGAAACCTATTTGCGAACTGCAATAGCTTCGATCTCGATACCAACATCTTTTGGTAGACGAGCTACTTCAACACATGAACGTGCAGGGTAGTTTGCAACGCCGTGCTCATCAAAGAATTTACCGTAAACTTCGTTTACTGTGCCGAAGTCGTTTAGGTCTTTAACGAATACAGTTAGCTTAACGATGTCTTTTACAGTCAGGCCAGAAGCTTCTACAACCGCTTTAACGTTGTCTAGAGATTGGCGTGCTTGCTCTGCGATATCAGCAGATACTTCACCAGTTGCTGGGTTTACTGGGATTTGACCAGAAGTCAGTACCATGTTGCCAAGGTCAACGCCTTGTACGTATGGGCCGATTGCAGCTGGAGCCGATTCTGTGTGAAGTACTTTAGTCATTGGTTTATTCCATCAGTTATTAGATAAAAATCGTTTTTCAGTGTGCCTACAAACCGTGGCTAGGTAAAGCGCAAAATACCCCGCACGGGCGAGGTATTTCATAGTTTTTACATTTATTGCGTGCTACGCGAAAGCTTATCTTTCGGTTACGATCTCGCGAGAGAAGACTTTTTCGCAGTACTTACATTTCAGGCGAATGTCTTCATTCTTTTCAAAGATCATAAAGCTGCTCTCAACCGGCTCGTTGTGAGTAATGCAGTTGGTGTTGGGACACTCAAACACATCGTTGATCTGCTCAGGCAGTTCAAGCGCTAGCTTCTTAACCACTTCGTAATCTTCGATTTGGTTTACCGTCGCATGAGGTGCGTACAGTGCTAACTTGTTTGCTTGCTCTTCGGTGATAAACACATTCTCAATTTTAAGTAAGTCTTTACCGCCAAGTGCTGAAGAAGGCAGGTTCAAACCAATAGTGACACGCTGATGAGAGTTGTGCATATCAAACAGTTTTAGCACCTTGATCCCGATGTTTGCTGGGATATGGTCGATAACGGTACCGTTCTTGATTGCTTCAACTTTTAATTGAGTCTCTTTAGACATGATATCTCTCCTCTACAGCGTTTCGTTAAGAACAAGGGCTAGTAATGCTTCACGCGCGTAAACACCATTTTCAGCTTGCTGGAAGTAGTAAGCGTAAGGTGTTTTATCGACATCGACAGTGATTTCATCAACGCGAGGAAGTGGGTGCAGTACCTTCAAGTTATCACGTGCATTTTCTAATAGAGCAGCCGTTAGGATGTAGGCTGACTTGATGTGTGCGTATTCCGACTCATCAAAGCGTTCTTTCTGTACGCGAGTCATGTATAGAACATCCAGCTCAGGAATCACACCTTCCATGTCGGTCAGTAGTTGGTATTTGATGCCAGCTTCATCAAGCTCTTCACAGATGTAATCAGGCATAGCCAATGCTTCTGGCGCTACAAAGTAGAAACAGATGTTATCGAACTTAGCCAGTGCTTGAGTGAGAGAGTGAACCGTGCGGCCGTATTTAAGGTCACCAACGAACGCCACATTAAGGTTGTCTAGGCGGCCTTGTGTCTCTGCGATAGAGAACAGATCAAGCAGAGTCTGTGTTGGGTGTTGGTTAGCACCATCACCAGCGTTGATGACAGGGACACCATTTGAGAACTCTGATGCTAGGCGCGCTGCACCTTCTTGTGGGTGACGCATTACGTAAGCATCAACGTAGGAAGAGATAACCTGTACTGAGTCTGCTAGCGTTTCGCCCTTTTTTGCCAGTGAGGTGTTACCGCCGCTGTCGAAACCAATCACATCACCACCGATGCGTTGAATCGCAGTTTCAAAAGAGAGACGAGTTCGTGTTGAAGGTTCGAAGAAGCAGCTCGCCACAACTTTGTTCTTGATAAGTTCTGGGTTTGGTTCTGCTTTAAGCTGACCAGCCGTTTGAACAATTAATTCTAGCTCTTCACGAGAAAGCTCTGGAATTGAGATGATGTGCTTTTGATAGAGCGAATTCGCCATGATCTTCTTCCCCACAATAATGTATTGGCCACAAAAAAGCCCCCCATAATGGGAGGCTTTAAAAAAGTGCTGAAAAGCAGAATAGACCGCCTGGCAAGCATGCTAGCTTGCGAGCAATATTAGGTGTTTTCACAATCTTATTATGTGTGATCACAATATTGGTTGGCGTCATTTTCACTACTCTCAGACAAATTGCCGAGAATTATACGCTTTCAATTTGTGAGCGCAAGCGATTACATCAAGCTTTTGTTTACTTTCACTATTCTCAATTAACCGAGTGTTGCGACCATAACGGCTTTGATGGTGTGCATGCGATTTTCTGCTTCATCAAACACAATAGAGTAGTCAGATTCAAACACTTCATCCGTCACTTCCAAACCGTTCATACCATATTTATCAGCTACTTGCTGACCGATAACGGTCTCATTATTGTGGAAAGCGGGTAAGCAATGCATGAATTTCACTTGAGGGTTGCCCGTCAGTTTAATCACATCCATATTCACTTGATATGGTTTCATCACTGCCACACGTTCATCCCAAGCTTCTGGTGCTTCGCCCATCGATACCCAAACATCGGTGTAGAGGAAGTCACAGCCTTTTACGCCTTCAGCAACGTCTTCAGTCAGCGTGATTTTAGCGCCGGTACTTTGCGCGATAGCTTGGCACTCTTCGACAAGTTGTTCTTCTGGCCAGAAGGCTTTTGGCGCGACAAGACGAATATCCATGCCCATCTTGGCAGCTCCTACTAATAGAGAGTTACCCATATTGTTACGAGCATCACCCAGATAAGCAAAGCTGATTTGATACAGCAGTTTACCGCGACCGTGTTCTAACATGGTCAGGAAGTCAGCCAAGATCTGAGTTGGGTGAAATTCATCAGTAAGGCCATTCCACACTGGAACGCCAGCATAAGCGCCAAGGTCTTCGACGATACTCTGACCAAAGCCACGGTACTCGATGCCATCGTACATACGACCTAATACGCGTGCAGTATCTTTCATTGATTCTTTTTGACCGATCTGAGAGCCAGAAGGACCCAAGTAAGACACTTGAGCACCTTGATCAAAAGCGGCGACTTCAAACGCACATCGAGTTCGTGTTGATGCCTTTTCAAAGATCAAAGCGATGTTTTTACCAGTAAGCTTCTTCTGCTCAGTACCTGCATACTTAGCTTTTTTAAGGTCAGCTGACAGGTCGAGTAAAAACTGAATCTCTTTAGGAGTAAAGTCGAGTAGTTTTAGAAAGTTACGATTGCGAAGATTAAAGGCCATCTTTCGCTCCTTGCGTATATAGAATCAATGAAGAACTTAGTTAAACATAAAAATGCTATATTTGTGAATATTTATTTTATTTATTTCATGAAAAAGGCCAGTACAATGGTACTGGCCTAGTTGAGTTATTGTATTTTTACTCTATTGAGCTATCGGCTTAGATACCGTCTCTTTCGATAGGGCAGCTCATACAACGAGCGCCACCACGGCCACGCCCCAGTTCATTACCTGGAATCGTCAGAACTTCGATACCTGCCTTGTCGTACTTCTCGTTGGTGTAAACATTACGTTCGTAACCGATAACCGTGCCCGGTTTCACTGTCAGTACGTTGTTGGCGTCATTCCACTGCTCACGCTCAGCTTCGTAGTTGTCACCACCTGTAGTGATGATCTTAAGCTGATCAAGACCTAGCGCACCTTCAATCGCTGACAGGTAGTTTTCCGCTTTCTCTACGCGCATCTCACCATTCTCTTTTGGTGTTAGGCGCCATGTGTCTAAATCTTTACGAACGATTTCTGGATACACAGAGAAGGTATCGATATCCATGTGTGTCATTACCGTATCAAGGTGCATACATGAACGGTGCTTTGGTAGATCGATAGCGATCACTTCGGTTGCTTGCCCTGACTTAAATAGGCTCGCCGCTAAGTTCTCAACGCCTTGTGGTTTGGTACGCTCAGAAATACCGATAAGTACCGCGCCTTTACCAATAACCAGTACATCGCCGCCTTCAATGTTGGCGTTGTCGTAATGAAGGTCCTCATCACCAAAGTACTTAATGAAGTCTTGCCCTGCAAACACTGGGTGCCAGCGATAGATAGCGCGTAGATGGTTTGTCTCACGTTGACGTGCTGGCTTCATCATAGGGTTTAGCGACACACCGCCATAAACCCAACACGAAGTATCGCGTGTAAATAGGTGGTTAGGCAGTGGCTCGATAACGAAATCAAGTGGGCGATGCATTTTAGGAAGCATCGATGATGATTTGATAGGAAGCTCTGAATACGCCAAGCCACCCAGTAAGATTGTTGCTAGATGCTCATTATCCATTTGAGCAAGATAGTTTCTTAAGTCACGAGCAAAGGTAGGCCCATAACGGAAATCTGAGATTTGAGTGTTTAGCAGCCATTCGCGTGCTTGAGGTACGGCAAGCGTCTCTACCAATAAATCGTGCAGTAGCAGTACTTCTACGTCTTGATTACGTAGTGTCTCTGCAAAGGCATCGTGTTCTTCACCAGCAGCTTCCACAGCCAATACATCATCAAATAGAAGGTCATGACAGTTAGAAGGGGTGAGGTGGGTGAGTGCTCTTTCAGGTCGATTTAGGAGAACTCGTCTTAATTGACCGACTTCGGAGCCAACGTACAGCTTACTCATTTTGCATCCTTACTTTTAATCCAGCGTCTATTTATGACAAGCTTGATCGTAATATGCAAGTTTTAGAGTTCGTGTAAAAATGAAGTATTTTTGAAATTATCCGAACTAAAAACCATTTTTGGTTGAAAGTTAGGTGTTAAATTCCAATTGAGTGCGTTTGGCATGGAACAACATTTTTGAGGATCTATGCTCAATCTGCGCTATGTCTGAAATCTATTTTGCTTATTATTAGTGATTTTCTATTCACTATTATGCATTTTTTGAAAGTAACTTGAGGTTTTATGCATCTCAAAACCAGTTCAGCGTATGCATTCACCATGACTAAGCACGCAATTTCTATTTAATATGCTCAAAAGTGACATTAGAGACGAAATGCTGAAATAGTCACCGGTTAATAAAATGTTGAAAATTTGTTTCTGTGATTTTGGTTTCACTTTTGAATTGATATTACTTCTGCTATCTAGCGATAAACTTATCTTTCTATGCCTGATCTGGGTGGCTTTTCTGGACGATCCGTGCCATATTTCGTGGCAATCAAATTTGATCTTTTCATAGTCAACACTCTGGAGCAGACACATGTCTCACGAAGATGAATATCTATCAGTAGCGGAATTAATTGAATTTCAAAAGGAAGAGACTCGCGACATCATTGAAGCACTAATTGAAGATGGTAGCGATCCTGAAGCTCTATACGATATCGAGCATCACCTATTTGCTGAAGATTTCGAAGTGCTTGAGAAAGCCGTTGTTGAAGCATTCAAAATGGGTTTTGAAGTACTTGAAGCTGAAGAGACAGAAGACGAAGATGGCAACAAGCTACTTTGTTGTGATGCGACTATGCAGTCAGCTCTAGATGCAGAAGCGATCGATGCACAAGTTGAGAAGCTTGTGAACCTTGCAGAGAAATTCGACATAATCTACGACGGTTGGGGCACTTACTACGAAGGTGAAGATGCTATCTACCCTGAAGAAGATGATGAAGGTGAAGAGTAATTTCTTCCCAGTTTGAAAAGTGCCAGCCTTGAGCTGGCATTTTTTATCCTCAGAAAAATAAATGTCTTTAAATGCATTCATTCATTATAATGCGGTCAAAATTGATCTAGCTCAAGGAATGATATGCGGCTGCAACTTGACGGTCTTTGGCAAATATCGCCACTGACAGACCTCTCTATACCCCAAGATGATATTACTTTTCCTGCACCGCTGAGCACAAAACTTCCTAACACATTAAGTGAAGAAGAGATTGCGGCACAAGAGTGGCATTTAATGCACGACATTGAAGTCGATGATGCGATGCTGGCTTGCCCCTTTGTTGAGCTAGTCGTTGCGGGTGTGGATTACTTTGCTGAAGTGCGACTCAATGGTGTGGCAGTCTTTGATTGTGATGGCAGCCAAGAAGAGTACCGTAAAGATATTCGCCCTTACATGCAGCCAGGCCGAAATCGCTTTGAGATCCTGTTTCTTGAAGAAGAGGAAGGGTTGTTGCTCGAAGAAGATATGGATGAGCCATTATCTCCGCTAACCATTGCGAGATCAGACTCTCGAATGGGTATTTGGCAAGCTCCTTATCTGCAGTTTGTTCGTAATGTGAAGCTGGACCAAGTCGTCACTGAGCAGATCTGGCACCACGGCGGTGGTTGTGAGTTTAAAGTGGATGTGATCTACCAGACGCTTAAAGCTGGGCTGGTATCGGCATCAATTAAGTTCGATGGTATGACACTGGTGATGCCGATAGATGTACGTGCAGAACACACTGGTGTTGTGTTCCAAGTTGAAGCACCGATTGTCTTTAATGTTGATAAGCCCAACCCTAAGCATTTATATCAATTAGAGGTTGAGCTCGATGGGCAAAAGGAGAGTTCTTTTGTTGCTCTTAATCCTGCATCTTGTGTGAGTAATTTTTTACGCTAGAAGCTGCACTACAACGTTTTGGCCATGACCACTTCACAAGCGTCGTGGCCTGTTTCTCCCCAAGCACTCTCTAGGTGCTCAAAGCCTAACGCTTCATAAAGCTTAATCGCAGCTCCCAAACACTCTGTTGTTTCTAAGTACATCTGTTGATAACCCAATTGCTTGGAAAGCTTTAAACTTAAAGCGACGATGCGTTTTGCCAGCCCTTGTCCGCGAGTCTGTTTTAAGAAATACATCTTTTGTAGCTCACATACGTCTGGTCGGCCTGCTAGTGGGGCAAAGCCGCCGCCGCCCACAACCCCACCTTGATGCTCAATCACCCAGTACATCGCATTGTCTTGGCTATATACAGAGTACATGTCATCAAGCGTTGGGTCAGACACACCATAGCCTTTGTCTGCGGTTAGGCCATGTTCGGCAGAGACTTGTCGAATGACATCGGCAACTTGTTTATTGTCAGCTTGAGTGAGTGGGCGCAATACAAACTCGTCAGCTTGGCAGACTTTAGTTAGCCCTTTGAGGTAAACCTCTAACCCAAGCTTTAACTGTTGCTGTTCATCTTCACTCAGGGCTTCTAGCATATTGTCGAAGAAGGTATTTTGCTGTTGGTCTAGCTCTGACAGCACCTGCTGTCCTCTAGTGGTGAGTATGACCTTTTGACTGCGCTTGTCATTCGGATTCTCGATACTGTCGGTCAACTCTAACTTGTTTAGCCCTGCGACAGTACGACTGGCATTCGACTTGTCGACATTCAATCGTTGTGCGAGTTGGTTGATCGTCAGCGGTTGGAGTTGAATTTCTCCTAATGCATGAGCTTGGACTGGGGTTAGGGCTATTTCGCCACATTGCTTATCGAGCATACCCAGTAAGCGAACGGCTTGGCGGGAGTAGTGTCTTAGTTGTCGAGCATTCATAATTACTTACCTCAAAAATAAAGTTGCGCACCGCAATCAATTTAATTGCGGTGCGCAACTTTGTCAATGGGTAAGATTCGATTCTCTGTTTAAGCGTGCTGGTGGACGCAAAACTGTGGTGCTTGAGCGTCTGATTTACGTAACCACACTTTCTCATGGAAGTAGTACGCGACTGTATTTAGAGCGGGCTCTAGCATTGCCATCACACCACCAACAAAGGCGTCACCAGTCAGCAAGTAGACCACGGTAAAAGCAACACTGAAGTGGATGGTCGCAAAGCTGGCGGTTTTTAATTTGGTCATCCACTGACGAGCTTTAAGCGCTGGAACTTGAGCCCACGCCTTTTCATGAAAATAGAAGGCGACCGTATTTACAGAGGGCTCAATCATGGCAATTAAGCTACCAATTAAGATGTCGCCTGTTAGTACGTAAGCGACACTAAATGCGATAGTAAAATGTAATGCAGCAAAGGTTAGTGTCTTTTTCATGATAATTACTCAATCGTTGTGTTGTTTCGATAGAGCTATTATTGAGAATTATTATCATTAAATGAAATGGGTATTAGAGATTAATTTGATAGGCAAAAGCTATCAAACTGCCGGCGAAGTTTGGAAAGTGCTGTTATTGGGTGATAAGTCCAATGGCATAAAAAAAGGCTGACCATAAGGCCAACCTTTTTATCTGTAACGAGAAGTTTAAAGGCTTCTCATTGAGCGAGGATTAAAGAGCTGCAATGGTCGCTTTTTGCTCTTCAAGCTTAGTTAGTGTCTCTTGGTAACCCACTAGCTTCTCACGCTCTTTCGCGATAACCGCTTCAGGTGCTTTAGCAACGAAACCTTCGTTACCTAGCTTGCCTTCGATACGCTTGATTTCGCCGTGAGTTTTCTGCACTTCTTTATCAAGGCGAGCAAGTTCTGCGTCCTTGTCGATCAGACCGGCCATTGGGATCATCAGCTCAGATTGACCCACTAGCTTAGTCGCACATGCTGGAGTCTCAGCATCTTGAGCAAGAACAGTTAGGCTATCTAGTTTAGCAAGAGAGTTTAGAACTACCTTGTTCGCTTCGATACGTGCCGCGTCTTTCTCACTAGCAACTTTGATCATTACTTCTAGACCTTTGCTAGGTGCAATGTCGTACTCTGCGCGTAGGTTACGGATAGCAGTAATGAAAGTCTTAACCCATTCGATGTCTTCTACGATCTCAGCGTCGAAGTTCTCTTCGTTAAACTGAGGAAGCGCTTGAGTCATGATAGTGTCGCCTTCAACACCGTCTACTAGTGGCTTAACGCTCTGCCAGATAGATTCAGTGATGTAAGGAAGTACTGGGTGAGCAAGACGTAGTGTCTTCTCTAGAACCGTGATCAGCATGTAGCGAGTCGCTTGTTGCTGAGCTTCTGTACCTTTCCATAGAACTGGCTTAGTTAGCTCTAGGTACCAGTCACAGAATTGGTTCCAGATGAATTCGTAAAGCGTGTTTGCTGCCATGTCTAGACGGTAGTTGTCTAGGTGAGCGTTAAACTCTTTCGCTGCTAGCTCAAACTGAGATTCAATCCACTTATCTGCTAGAGAGAATTCCATGTTTGCACGGTCTTCTGCAGATAGTGACATGCCACAATCGTGCTCTTCTGTGTTCATCAGCACGTAACGGCTTGCGTTCCATAGCTTGTTACAGAAGTTACGGTAACCTTCAAGACGCTTCATATCCCAGTTGATGTCACGGCCAGTTGAAGCCATAGCAGCAAGAGTGAAACGTAGCGCGTCAGTACCGTATGGTTCGATACCGTTTTCGAAAGTCTTACGCGTGTTCTTCTCGATCTTCTTCGCTAGTTGAGGCTGCATCATGTTGCCACAACGCTTCTCTACCAGAGACTCAAGGTCGATACCATCGATCATGTCGATAGGGTCAAGAACGTTACCTTTAGACTTAGACATCTTGTCGCCGTTTTCGTCACGGATTAGGCCCGTAACGTAAACTGTCTTGAATGGTACTTGCGACTTACCGTTTTCATCCTTGTTGAAGTGCATGGTCATCATGATCATACGCGCAACCCAGAAGAAAATGATGTCGAAGCCCGTTACTAGAACGTCTGAAGGGTGGAATGTCTTCAGGTCTTCAGTTTGCTCTGGCCAGCCTTGAGTACCGAAAGTCCATAGTGCAGAAGAGAACCATGTATCTAGTACGTCGTCGTCTTGGCGAAGTACTACTACAGGTGCAAGGTTGTTGTTTGCACGTACTTCTTCTTCAGTACGGCCTACGTATACGTTGCCATCGTTGTCGTACCATGCTGGGATGCGGTGACCCCACCAAAGTTGACGAGAGATACACCAGTCTTGAATGTCACGCATCCAAGAGAAGTACATGTTTTCGTATTGCTTAGGAACGAATTGGATCTCACCATCTTCAACCGCTTTAACAGCAGGCTCAGCAAGAGGTGCAGCACGTACGTACCATTGGTCAGTTAGCATTGGTTCGATAACCACGCCACCACGGTCGCCGTAAGGAACGGTTAGGTCGTGATCTTTGCTCTCGTCTAATAGACCAAGTTCTTCGAATTCAGCAACGATCGCTTTACGAGCAGCAAAACGCTCCATGCCGTGGTACTTAGCAGGTAGCTCAGTTGAGTAAACATCGCTCGCTTCACCGTTAGTAGTGAATACTTCAGCCGCATCACGGATGTCTGCGTTGAACGTTAGGATGTTGATCATTGGTAGGTTGTTGCGCTTACCAACTTCGTAATCGTTAAAGTCGTGAGCAGGAGTGATCTTCACACAACCTGTGCCTTTTTCCATGTCCGCGTGCTCATCGCCTACGATAGGGATTAGACGGTTAACGATAGGAAGTAGGATCTCTTTACCGATAAGATCTTTGTAACGTGGATCTTCTGGGTTTACTGCAACACCAGTATCGCCAAGCATGGTTTCTGGACGAGTTGTCGCAACAACAATGTAGTCTTTACCTTCAGCGGTTTTCACACCGTCTGCTAGTGGGTAGCGGAAGTGCCACATGTGGCCTTTTTTGTCTTTGTTTTCAACTTCAAGATCAGAAATTGCTGTGTGCAGTTTAGGATCCCAGTTTACTAGACGCTTACCACGGTAGATTAGGTCATCTTCGTATAGGCGAACAAACACTTCTTGAACAGCGTTTGATAGGCCATCATCCATAGTGAAACGCTCACGGTCCCAGTCTACCGATGCGCCTAGACGACGAAGTTGCTTAGTGATTGTGCCACCAGATTCGTTTTTCCATTCCCAGATCTTGTCGATGAAAGCGTCACGACCGTAATCGTGCTTAGTTTTGCCTTCTTCTGCCGCGATCTTACGCTCAACAACCATTTGAGTTGCGATACCAGCGTGGTCAGTACCCACTTGCCAAAGCGTGTTCTTACCTTTCATACGCTCAGCACGGATTAGAGTATCCATGATAGTGTCTTGGAACGCGTGACCCATGTGTAGGCTACCAGTGACGTTCGGTGGCGGGATCATGATGCTGTAAGCTTCTTTTGATGTGTCACCGTGTGGCTTAAAGTAGCCTTTCTCTTCCCAAGTCTGATATAGAGCTTGTTCGATTGATGTTGGGTTGTATGTCTTTTCCATAGTGCTCTTAAACGGATACTGTGAATGGTTAATCGTGGTCAAACTTCATAAGTGAAGCTTCTTGAATCTAAATTCAAAGATAGCTTTATCTATGAGGTTTGACTATGGATGTTGAATCTCGATAGTCTGCAGCTGATATCCAGCCTGACGGTAAATTTTATACCTTTCTCGAGCGAGTTGCTTAGCTTTTTCTTCGCAAGGGACGAAGTCTATCACCTGAGCAAAGGCGTTCGCAAAGGTTGTATGATTATCGGCCAGATTAATTACTAGCTGACGATTCCAATTGTGCTTTACGCCTTGGTAGCCAATCTCAATGTTGGTTGAATACTTCGGGCCTTCGCCAACCAAGTTATGCGCAATAAATTCACTGGGATCGACTTGCCAGAAAACTTCTGCGATACGCTCGGCATGGGCTTTGTCATTACAGTTGAGATAAAGTTTAGCGCCTTGTTTTGCAAAGTGCTGAGCAAGAAACAGTACATAGTTAGCGAAACCTTCTTCACTCGCTTGTGGGCTGTCTGATGACACTATGTAAAACGTAGCTGTTTGCATACTTAATACTCGAACTAAAAATCGTGGCTATTTATCTTACTTGGTCAATAGACCCTAACAAATAGCGCTTATTAAAAAAGGGCCCGTAGGCCCTTTTTACTATTTTGAAGATTGCTCTTCAGTCTCTTGGCCGCTGCGGTTCAATAAGAATTGGACTAGCATTGAGACAGGACGACCTGTCGAGCCTTTTGCTGCGCCAGATTTCCAAGCTGTACCTGCGATATCTAGGTGAGCCCAGTGATATTTCTTAGTGAACTTAGACAGGAAGCAACCAGCAGTGATAGTACCGCCTGGGCGGCCGCCGATGTTCGCCATATCTGCGAATGGGCTGTTTAGCTGCTCATGGTACTCGTCTGCCATTGGTAGACGCCATGCACGGTCACTTGCTTGCTCAGAAGCATTCACAAGTTCGTGAGATAGCGGGTTGTGGTTTGATAGAACGCCACTGATGTGGTGGCCTAGAGCAATAACACACGCGCCTGTTAGTGTTGCAACGTCAACCACACAATCTGGTTCGAAACGCTCAACGTAAGTTAGCGCATCACAAAGAACCAAGCGACCTTCAGCATCAGTGTTTAACACTTCAACTGTTTGGCCTGACATCGTCGTTAGGATGTCACCTGGGCGGTAAGCATTGCTACCTGGCATGTTTTCACAACCAGCAAGAATACCAACAACGTTGATTGGTAGGTTCAGTTTAGCTAGCGCTTTCATCGTACCGAATACAGATGCAGCACCACACATGTCGTACTTCATCTCATCCATACCTTCGCCAGGCTTAAGTGAGATACCGCCTGAATCGAACGTTAGGCCTTTACCAACAAGTACAATCGGTTTTGCATCAGAATCTGGTGCGCCCTTGTACTCCATGATAGACATCATAGATTCGTTCTTTGAACCACGACCAACCGCTAGGTAAGAGGTCATGCCCAATTTTTCCATCTCTTCTTCACCGATGATCTTAGTCGTTACGGTATCGAAGTCGTCAGCTAGGCGACGAGCTTGAGATGCAAGGTAAGCTGGGTTAGCGATGTTTGGCGGCATGTTGCCAAGATCTTTAGATGCTTTCACACCTGAAGCAATAGCAAGACCGTGAGCAATCGCTTTTTCACCTAGGCTCAGTTCACGACGTGTTGGTACGTTGAATACCAATTTACGTAGTGGGCGACGAGTCTCTGGCTTGTTGCTCTTGAATTGGTCAAATGTGTAAAGACCATCTTTAGTCGCTTCTACCGCTTGACGAACTTTCCAGTAAGTATCGCGGCCTTTAACGTGCAGTTCTGTTAGGAAACATACTGCTTCCATAGAACCTGTTTCGTTTAGTGTGCTGATGGTTTTCTGAATAATTTCTTTGTATTGACGCTCGCCTAGCTCACGCTCTTTACCACAGCCTACAAGTAGAACACGTTCTGAAAGTACACCAGGTACTTGATGCAGCAGTAGCATCTGGCCAGGTTTACCCTCTAGGTCACCGCGACGAAGCAGTGAACTAATGTAGCCATCGCTAATCTTATCTAATTGCTCGGCTACTGGAGAAAGGCGGCGCGGTTCGAATACACCGACAACGATACATGCGCTGCGTTGTTTCTCTGGGCTACCACTTTTTACACTGAACTCCATGCGTACTCCTACATCCTGAAGACAAATCGAACTAAATGTTAGATAATGGGTTCTTACTTGTTGGATCCTATAATGGAACTAACCTTAAAGAAGAACGCTAACACTTAGCTAAAAATTTAAAAAAATAAAAGGTTCAACGGGAAATTATAGTGATTCAATCAAAAAAACAAGTTTTGTATAGGTAATTTGAGCGTGATTATTGTTAGATATTTGATCCGCGAGACAATCAAGAGCCAATTTGCGATCTTTTTTGTTCTCTTTCTCGTGTTTCTCAGCCAAAAATTCATCAGTGTGTTAGCGGACGCCTCTGATGGTGCTATCCCTGCGAGTCTAATCTTGTCGATCGTTAGTCTAAATATGCCAGCGATGGGCTTATTGATGCTTCCGCTCAGTATCTATATTGGTATTTTGCTTACTTTTGGTCGTCTTTACGCTGAAAGTGAAATAGTGGTCATGAACGCGACCGGTATCGGTAACAAATTCCTGATTCAATCGGCACTGTACTTAGCTTTGATTACTGCATCGGTTGCCGCTTTTAACTCATTCTGGTTGTCCCCTTGGTCGCAAGACAAGGTTGAACAGATGTATGAGGAAGTGGCAGCAGAGAACAGTGTTGATTTGCTACCAAAGGGAAAATTTGAAGGAACGCCAGATGGTTCGTCAGTGGTGTTCATCGATGATATCGACGGTAATAAGCTAGAAAACGTGTTCGTTGCTCAAATGCGTCCACGTGATTCTGTGCTTCCAAGTGTGATGTATTCGAAGTCGGGCGATGTAAAAGAGCTCAGCGACGGTCGCCAAGTTATCGTGATGTACGATGGTACTCGTCATGAAGGTGTCCCAACTCGTCTTGATTATATGGTGACACACTTCGAAGAGTATGAAGGCTTGATTGGCCAGCGAGAAGTCGAGAAGAAAGGTCGTGATTGGGAAGCGATTCCGACACTTGACCTTGTCGGTAATCCAAACAAAAGCGCAAAAGCTGAATTGCAATGGCGAATTTCATTGGTACTCTGTATTCCGTTGTTGACCATGCTTGTTGTGCCACTCTCGGCGGTAAACCCAAGGCAGGGACGCTTCGCTAAGATTGGTCCTGCAATATTGATTTACCTGACTTACTTCTTGGCAATCAGTGCAACCAAATCAGCAATAGAAGAGGGCACTATCCCTGCAGTAGTCGGCATGTGGCCAATCAATGCGCTGTTGTTAATTGTCGCGATTGGTGCAAACTTTATGGATAGCGTGCCAGTAAGGCGTTTGAAAGAAAAATTCAAGAATAAGAGGTTGGCTTAAGCCGTGTTTAAGATTCTCGATTTATATATAGGCAGAACCATCATCGCAACCACGTCACTGGTATTGGTGACGTTTGTTGGCCTCTCAGGGATAATCAAGTATGTGGAGCAGTTGAGAAAAGTGGGTCGTGGTACCTACGATCTCCTCCAAGCTCTGTACTTTGTTTTGTTAAGTATCCCGCGTGATATCGAAATGTTTTTCCCAATGGCAGCCTTGCTTGGTGCGTTGATTGGATTGGGTATGCTTGCGGCGAGCTCTGAGCTAGTAGTAATGCAGGCGGCGGGTTTCTCTAAACTTGATATCGGTTTGTCGGTACTTAAGACTGCGATTCCATTAATGATAGTGGTGACGCTATTAGGGCAGTGGGGTGCACCTCAAGCACAAAAGATGGCTCGTGACTTAAGAACCATATCGATTGCAGGGGGGAATATCATCTCCACGCAAAGCGGTGTCTGGGCTCGTGATGCCAATGATTTCATCTTTATTGTCAAAATCGACGATGACAAGCTATATGGCATGAACATGTGGCGCTTTGATGAAAACAAGGCTCTGAAAACCGCTATCTATTCTAAAGAAGTCGATTACGTTGGAGACAACGTTTGGACGATGAAAGATGTTGTCGTCACTTCGTTTGAAAATGAACTGCAGATAACGAAAGAGAATTTGCCCACATACACTTGGAAAACATCACTCGCACCAGACAAGCTTGCAATCGTGACGGTTAAACCAGAAGAGCTGTCATTGAGTGGGTTGTATGATTACGTATCTTACTTGAAAGCGTCAGAACAAGATGCTGCTCGTTACGAACTGGCGTTGTGGAGAAAGATAACCCAGCCAATCTCGATCGCGGTGATGATGTTGATGGCACTGTCGTTTATCTTTGGTCCATTGCGTAGCGTGACCATGGGGGCAAGAATCCTATCTGGTGTTATCGCAGGCTTTACCTTCTATATATCCAGTGAGTTCTTTGGCCCTGTGAGCTTGGTGTATCAGATACCACCGGCCTTTGGTGCTATAGCCCCAAGTGTGGTATTCCTCGGAATAGCCGTGATGCTCTTGAGGCGGAAATTATAAATACAAAAGGAAGGCATAACGCCTTCCTTTTTTGATCTTGATTGAAGCTGTTTAGAAATACTATCGCGCTTGAGGTAATACAACCACTTCTGTTTTTGCCCAGATATCGTGAAAGCCACGCTTTTGAGGATCTAATGGAACGCACAGATTGGCTAGACCAAAACTAGAAGTTCCTAAGCGAATTAGAGCTTGAGTGACAGTAATCGCAGAGCCATCTTTGTTCTGAACGCGAAGTTTCCACGCTCTCATTCCCAGAGTTTGACCAGCTCGAGTCCAGAAGAACACAAAGAAGTAAACCCAAACCGCTACTAGATAAAATGTGTAAACCGGGCTCCAGATAGGGTGGTTGGTTAGGAAGTCACTGACATCGGCATAACCACTGTGGTCAAAAATGCCAAGAGCCATAAGCGCATGCAGTAAAGCGATAATGACGCCAGCTGCCATCATTTCAATAGCGATCACGATAAGAGCGTCATAGAACAAAGCTCCGAATCGGCGCATCATTCCAGCTGGTGGCAGTGTGTTGGTAGATGTCATGGTGTTATTACTTCTTCAAAAATTTAGGCGTCAGAATATAGTTTAAGGCAGAGCGTGAAAAGAGACATGACGCACAGCTTATGACTTAGTGGCGAAATTATCGGCAAACACACGTGAATTCAAGTTTTTATGCTTGCCACATCAGCTTGCTTACGTATAATGCCAAACATCGACAGGGCAATGCCCACGATAATGCCGGTATGGTGAAATTGGTATACACGACGGATTCAAAATCCGTTGCCTTCGGGCGTGGCGGTTCAAGTCCGCCTACCGGTACCATATTCCAAGACAGAGCCTCGAAGAAAGTCGGGGCTTTGTTGTATCTGGAGTCTGTAAAGCGCTGCCTTCGTGGTAGCGGCAGGAATGCCTGTCCAATCAGTCCGCCTAAACCGGTACCATAAATAGAAAGGTCGCTTTTATAGCGACCTTTCGTCGTTTTGAGCGTTTGTGAATTTGAAATCCAGCTTGTTGGCTCGGATGCAAGTTACGAATCAGTCAGATCTTGATGTTTCATTCATAAATCTCATCAATTCCCATCGTAGTAATAACCTTCAATAAATTAATCATCTGAAATCAGCCTGTTACCTGTAATTCTTGTTTCTATTGTCTATGTTTAAAGTAGCAATAGAGGAGAAAGATATGCTGACAGTAACCCCTTACTTATTTTTCGATGGTCGTTGTGGCGAGGCGTTGGATTTTTATCATAAATGCTTTGGTGGAGTGGTCTTATCGAAACAACTCTTTAGTGATGCTCCACAGGTAATAGAGGGAGCGCAGCCTGATTGGATCATGCATGCTGAATTCGAAGCCTTTGGTATGAAGCTGATGATGTCTGATGGGGTTAAAGCTAAAGAACTTGAAGGGAACAACCTTGCACTTTCTCTTGTTATAGATGATACCGCGACCCAAGAGCAGATCTTTGAAAAACTAACACAGGGTGGGCGAATCATGACGCCGCTTGCAGACACGTTTTGGGGCGCTAGGTTTGGCAAAGTTGAAGATAAGTTCGGTATAAGATGGATGGTGCATTGCGACTCTTTAAACTGAACCTGTGAAATAGGATAGTGAAATTGCTGCTTGGTTTTATTAGAATTATAAATAGGGATTATTAATCAACGTTATATATAAAAATGGGTAGCATAAAAATTGGTTCATCGCGGATTAGCGGGAACTAAAAACAAAAACGGTAGTAAGTGATATGGT